>CAXTWP010000074.1:9848-11643 GCA_964247945.1 uncultured Acidobacteriaceae bacterium
GGCCACAAGTTTGCCCGAGACCGGGACGGCGGGTGTATCTCCGCGGCGATGGAGCAAGACGCTGGAACGAAGATACTGCGCGGCAAGGAGGCACTGGGCCAAGATGAGGCTCGCGATCCATGCTTTGGGGGTCTGTCGCAGCAGCTTGGAGGCCGGACGGCGGCTCCACAGCGTGGCGGTCAGCCAAGCGAAGAGGGGTGCAAGCGGAGCGCAGTGCCATGAGCCGGCTCCGACCTTTGCACCGGTAACCACTGCAACAATAGAAGCGGCGAAGGTGCATGCCACGACAGCTTTTTGGGAGCTCAGCCAGGCGGACGCCTCCGGCGGGTCTTGCCTCCTCCAAAGAAGGAAGAGCGACAGGGGAGAGAGCGCCATGAAGACGACAAGAGCAAGGTTGGTCAGGGCGAGGTGGATGTCGATTCCATGGTGGCTGCCGGCGCGCAGCCAGAAAAAGTAGTTCACCGCGGAAACGCCGGGAACGAGAAAAGGCAGGCAGGTCAGGACGGCCGCGGTCAGCGCGGTCATCAGCGTCGTCTGGTGAGTAAAGCGTTTGGCCAGAACCGCGAGGGGAACACAGGCAAGGATGGCTAACGTGATCTTCAGGTTGATGAGTGAAGCGATGCACAAGGCGACGAGGAGCGTCGCGGCGATGGGAGGTGCGAGCAGCGCCGTGTGGAGTTCCAAAGTGATAAAGAACAATATCCAGGCGTCGCCCTTCATGGCCCACTCGTTGGGCGACTGCATGAGGACCATCAGAGCGTAAGGGAGCAGGGAGACCGCGGTCCCGATACGGTCTCCGGCAGTTCGCGCGATCCTGAGCATCAAGAGAGCGGCGAGCAGAAGAGGAAGGATGACCCACAGCTGGAAGAGGCGGAGATCGTGGATGCCGGCGATCATCGGCGGCATATAGACCCAGTAGGTGACTGGTCCGTACAGGAGCGAGTAGAGGTCCGATGAGTCGGGTGGGAGGTAGAGCGGCTGACCATGAAGTCCGGCCGAGGCTACGGCGAGGATGGTGGGTTCGTCGTGGTAGATCATGTGGCCGGAGGCGGAGAGGATGGGACCGGCAACTCCCATGGCAAGGATCGTCAACACGACCGGAAAGAACCACCGCGCAGTGAGCTTGTGCCTTAATGCGGGCAAGAGCGCGCTGCACACAGGAAAACAAACCAGAGTGATCAAGAGGGGGTTGCGCAGGATGTGACCCATGAAGAGTCCATAGTAGAACGGTTTGCCTCTGACTGAAGCAGCATGAGGCAAATCAAGAAGAAGGCCCAGCGTGAGGCGGGAGGTGAAGAGCCGAAGAGCCAGGCATGCAGAACGCCAAGGTGCGGTTGTACCGCGTTACGGGGTAGCGGGTCCGGTTTTGAGGACCCGGCAGGAAGAGTTTGACGACGGCGGGTTCAGCTGGAGTGATGTTTCCCGAGCGCGGGCCGTTAGGGTGTATGAGGGTTTATGTCTTCGGTCATTACAGCACCGGCTTCCGCCGTGTCGGCGCGGGGTACGACTTCGCGGGTTGCGGAGCGATGGGCGCGTGGGTTGGTGCTGGTGGTGTTGTACGCCGCGCCGGCGGTGATGTGCCTGCATGGGGCTGTGATCGGCGAAGGGGATACCTGGTGGCATCTGCGGACGGCGGAGTGGATGCTGGAGCATCGGCGATTTCCGCGGACGGATCCGTTTTCGAGCTATGGGCTGGCAACGGGAAAGGCCTGGGCGGCGTATAGCTGGCTGTTCGAGCTGGTGCTGCTGAAGCTTTACCAGCGTTGGGACCTGGTGGGGGTGCTCGGGTACAGCA
>CAXTWP010000075.1:0-4283 GCA_964247945.1 uncultured Acidobacteriaceae bacterium
AGAACAGGCCCGTGCCGCCTTTGAGCAGAACCGCACGAAAGCATCTTGATGGGATAAGCCACTGTAACGCACCTCTCGTCAGTTGCTACGGTCTGGCCTCGACCGGGTTCGCCCGAACCGGCTTGTCAACGCATGGCGACCGGCAGCACTGACGCATCGACGTATCAGGCAAGGCTGATCAAGGTGGATCGCTGCTTTTCGTGCACTGGAATGCTGAGAGCCGGTGTTCCTTTCACCCATTCCGAGTCGGTCAAGATGACAGAGCCGCCGGCCTGCATCAGCAGAATTTGCTCTCTGAATGGTGCAATTTGTTCTTTCACATTTAAATCAGAGACTCAGATAATCGCGCCATCACTTCGCGGAGACTCTGGGTCCAGTGCGGCATGGTCCAGCCGAAGGTGCGGGTCAGCTTCGCGCAATCCAGGCGAGAGTTCAGAGGACGCTTCGCGGGGGTTGGATACTCGGCGGTCGTGATCGGAACGAGAGAAGCGAGTTTGGTTCGAGGCTCGCGGGCTTTCCACTGACGCACGGCCTCCTCGGCAAATCCAAACCAGGTCGTCTCGCCTGAGCCGCTGGCATGATACCTTCCGCCGAAAGCCATTACGGCCTCTGCGAGAGCGCGATCTTGTTCCACAGCGGCAACTTCCGTCTTCCGCATCATTGACGCAGTCATGCGGGCGAGATCGAGGCTACCCGTCGGTGAGCCATGCTGATCGGCGACGATGCTGAGCGTCTCCCGCTCACGGGCAAGCCTGAGGATCGTAAGCAGAAAGTTGCTGCCCGTTGCGCCATACACCCAACTGGTGCGAAGAACCAGGTACGCGGCGCCGCTGGCGGCCAGTGCTTCCTCGCCGGCGAGCTTGCTGGCTCCGTAAACACTGGTGGGGCCGGTCTGGTCATCCTCGCGGTAGGGCGTTGCGCCCGTGCCGGAGAACACATAGTCGGTCGAGAAGTGCAGGACGGCCGCGCCAAGGTTGCGGGCTTCCTCGCCGATGACCTCCACGGCGGTATGGTTGATGGCAAAGGCTTGCTCCGGTGCACTTTCGGCTTTGTCCACCGCCGTGTAGGCCGCTGGATTGACGATCCACCGTGGACGAACGGCGCGGATCGTGTCGCGGATGGAGTCGCAGTTGGCCAAGTCCATTTGCCGGCGCGTCGGCGCAACGATCTCACCGAGGGGAGCTAAAGTCTGCAAGAGCTCGCCGCCAACCTGGCCGCTCGCGCCGGTGAGCAGAATCGGTCCCGCCAAGCCCATCAGTACACCGTATCCGCGAGCATACGCAACAGATACTGGCCATAGGTGCTCTTGGCGATACGCTCGGCCAGCAGCTTCACCTGATCGGCGTCGATGTAGCCGAGCCGGTAGGCGATCTCCTCGGGGCAGGCGACCTTCAGTCCCTGGCGTTGCTCGATGGTATGGATAAAGGTGGCGGCGTCGAGCAGGGAGTCGTGGGTGCCGGTATCCAGCCAGGCGATCCCGCGGCCGAGCACCTCGACGCGGAGTTGCCCCTTGGCAAGGTAGTGGCGGTTGACATCGGTGATCTCCAACTCGCCGCGAGGGGAGGGCTTGAGGCCTTCCGCAATCGAGACAATCTGGCGATCGTAAAAGTAGATCCCGGTGACGGCGTAGCGCGACTTCGGCGTAAAGGGCTTCTCTTCGATGGAGAGGGCGCGGCGGTTGCTGTCGAACTCCACCACGCCGTAGCGCTCCGGGTCCTGAACGGCATACGCGAAGACTGTGGCACCTTCTCGTTTGGCAGCCGCCTCACGGAGGATCGCGGCCAGGTCGTGGCCATAGAAGATGTTATCCCCGAGGACGAGGCAGCAGCCCTCGCCGGCAAGAAAGGCCTTGCCGATCAGAAATGCCTGCGCCAGACCGTCGGGTGAGGGTTGGACGGCGTAGCTGAGGGCGAGGCCCCACTGTTCGCCGCTACCCAGAAGCTCCTGGAAGCGCGGGGTGTCTTCGGGAGTGGAGATGATGAGAATCTCGCGGATGCCCGCCAGCATCAGGACGGAGAGCGGGTAATAGACCATCGGCTTGTCATAGACGGGCAGCAGCTGCTTCGAGATGACCTGCGTGACCGGGTGAAGGCGGGTGCCGGAGCCACCCGCGAGCAGGATACCCTTCATCGCAATCCTTTGGCGGCGAACGCTTCCCGCTCCGGTCGCGCGGCGTAGTTGGTGGCTAACCATTGCTGGTACGCGCCGCTGGTGACCTGTTCGACCCAGGCCGCGTTGTCGAGATACCACTGCACCGTTTTGCGCAGACCGGTGGCGAAGCTCTCGTGAGCGCGCCAGCCGAGCTCCGACTCGATCTTGCGCGCGTCAATCGCGTAGCGGCGATCATGGCCGGGGCGGTCCTGGACGAAGGTGATGAGCTGTTTATGGGGGCGGTTGGGCGAGGCGGGAACAAGTTCGTCCAGCAGGTCGCAGATCCTGTGGACCACGTCGAGATTGGTCTGCTGGTTGCCGCCGCCGATGTTGTAGGTCTCGCCCGGCGTACCCTGGTCGAGCACCGTCTGAATGGCGCGGCAATGGTCGAGCACGTAAAGCCAATCGCGGACTTGCCCGCCGTCCCCGTACACCGGCAGCGGCTTGCCGGCAAGAGCATTGGCGATCATCAGCGGCAGCAGCTTCTCAGGGAACTGCAGCGGACCGTAGTTGTTGGAGCAGTTGGTAATAAGCGCGGGAAGCCCATAGGTGTGGACCCAGGCCCGCACCAGATGATCGCTGGCCGCCTTTGAGGCCGCATACGGTGAATTAGGCGCGTAGGCGGTCTTCTCGTGGAAAGCGGGATCGTCTGGGCGGAGAGTGCCGTAGACCTCGTCGGTGGAGACGTGGAGGAAGCGAAAGGCGTCGCGCCCGGGGCCATCGAGCGTCCTGTAAAAAGCCAGCGCGGCCGAGAGCAAGGTAAAGGTGCCATCGATGTTGGTCTTCAGAAAGGCCTCCGGACCGAGGATAGAACGGTCGACGTGGCTTTCGGCGGCAAAGTGGACGATGGCTTGCGGCCGGTGTTCGGCAAGCAGAGAGTCCACAAGCGCCCGATCGTTGATGTCCCCATGGACGAACAGATGATCGAGACGGTCGTGTACAGAGGCGAGGTTTGCCAGATTACCGGCGTAAGTAAGCTTGTCCAGAGTGACTACGGTTCCACGGCCCTGCGCGATCCAATCCAGGACAAAGTTTGAGCCGATAAATCCCGCGCCACCCGTGACAAGAATGCTGGACTTCATGCCGAAAGGAACTCCTGTATGCGCTGGGTAGGTCAGGCTGGAACCGGGTGCGCCGCAACATAGGAAGGCGGCAGCTCAGCTTCCTGGAACAGGGTGCCCTCGGCGTCTTTCGGGGAGACGATAGGTGGCCAGAGGCCGTCAAGCGGCCAGGCAATGGCGAGCGTAGGATCGTCCCAGCGGATGCAGCGCTCCCCCTGGGGAAAGTAGCAGCGAGTGGTTTTGTAGAGGACGCTCGCCGTCTCCGAGAGGACGATAAAGCCGTGTCCGAACCCCTCGGGAATCCAAAGAAATTCGCTCTCTTTGCCGGTGAGATGAAGGCCAAGCCACTTGCCGAAGCTCGGCGAACCTGGACGGAGGTCAACGGCAACGTCCCAGATATGGCCGTCAAGAACTTGAATGAGTTTGCCCTGCGGTTCAACAAGCTGATAATGGATGCCGCGCAGGACGCCGCGGCGGGAGAAGGATTGATTGTCCTGCATGAATTGCGCGGGCAGACCGGCGGCCGCAAAGGACCTGGTATTGAAAACCTCGGCAAACCAACCGCGATCGTCGCCGAACTTCTTCGGACGGATGAGCTTCAAGCCGTTCAAGGTCGTGCCGACAACGTCCATAGAAAAATCAAGCTCAGCAATAGAAGTTCGATATGTACTTCGGAAGTGTATGGAGGCGCGGGTCGGGATCGAACCGACGCATAAAGGTTTTGCAGACCTCTCCCTTACCACTTGGGTACCGCGCCTCGGAGTGGGTCCGTCGTTTCGTACCCGATGCAAACCGTCTACTCTGGTACAATGCCATGCGGCTGGATGACTTCTGGAGCGGGAGACCGGGGTCGAACCGGCGACATCTTCCTTGGCAAGGAAGCACTCTACCACTGAGCTACTCCCGCTCGTTACAAGATGGAGTATAACTGCCGTTAGCGGATGGGGTCAACGACCGTGCCCGCTCTGTGGACTGGCGGCTTCGGGTCCGAGCACCCGGTTGAGCTCCGCCACGGCGTCGTCCACCTGCTTGCGCAGAAACGTGTAACGCTCGACGGCGTCCCGGCCGATC
>CAXTWP010000075.1:4293-6089 GCA_964247945.1 uncultured Acidobacteriaceae bacterium
ATGCGTTTGCAGCGCGGGCTGGCTGTAGCGAACGCGCGGCGTGATCAGCCTGGCCGCGACCTCCTTCAGGCCAGACTTGTCCGGGGTGACTTTCTGGGCCGCCTGAACGCGCGCCACGGCGTGGTTGACGTCCGAGAGCAGGGCCATAACACGCTCGTTATGCTCGAACTGCGCGGTCAAGTCAGCGGTCGTGACCCCGTCTTTCGTGACCCGCGGGTCCTCGACGATGACCAGGGGCTGAGTAGCTGTGAAGCTGCCCATCGTCAGCCGGACGGCGTAGATGCCCGGCGCAGCCATCGGACCGTTAGGGCCGACGGGGCGGGCCTCGTTCATCCAGGCACCGGCGTAGCGAAGGTCCCACGTAAAGCGGTGCATGCCGGCCTTGCTGTCGAGGACGCCAGGATAGGCGGCACGGAAGCGCCCTTCTTCCTCGTCGCCGCCCCCGCCTTCGTCATCACCCACCGGGCGAGCACTCTTAGACGCGACACTGCTGAAGCTGCGGATGACTGAACCTTTCCGGTCAAGGAAGCTGAGCGTCAGCGGTTCGGTGGCGTCGGCGGCCAGGTAGTAGTCGACGGCCGCGCCGTTGAGGGGATATTGCGCGCCTTCAGGGCCGCGTCCGCCTTCCGCGCTGGCGGGGATGCGGGTGGCGGAGCCGGGTTTGTAGAGGACGTTGGCTAAAGCGGTGTCCGCAAGCTGGTGCAGCGGGCTGAGGTCGTCGAGGATGTAGAAGCCGCGGCCCTGGGTCGAGAGCACGAGATCGCCGTGCGCGAGCTTGATGTCGGTGACCGGGACGGCGGGCAGATTCAACTGGAAGGGCTGCCAGGCCGTGCCGCGGTCGAAGGAGATGTACATGCCAAACTCCGTCCCGGCGTAGAGCAGGCCGGGCCGTTCCGGGTCCTCGCGGATAACGCGGGTCGGCTCGTCCGGCGCGATGCCGGTAACGAGTTTGGTCCAAGTGTGGCCGTAGTCGTCCGTACGGTAGAGGTAGGGAGCGAAATCGCCGAGCAGGTAGCGGTAGAGCGCGACATACGCGGTCCCGGGCTTGAAGCGTCCCGGCTCGATGTTCTGGACGCGGCCGCCTGGCGCAAGGCCGGGCGGGGTAACGTTGGCCCACGACTTGCCATCGTTCTCGGTGACCCACACGAGGCCGTCGTTTGAGCCGGCCCAGATGACGCCTTTCTTAAGTGGGGACTCGCGAATGGAGTAGACGGTGCTGTAGACCTCTTCGCCGGTGGCGTCGCGGGTGATGGGTTCGCCGCTGGCGTACTGCGTGCCTTCGGGATGCGCGGTCAGGTCCGGGCTGATCGTCTCCCACGTCACGCCCCCGTCGCGGGTGCGGTGCACGAACTGCGACCCGTAGTACACGGTGTTCGGCTCGAAGGGCGAGACCTCCATCGGTGAGACGCGCTGGAAGCGGTATTTCAGCGGGGTCGGGTCGTGGCCGTAGAGCGACTCCGCGCCGACCCAGAAGCGCTCCTCGTTGTTGTTGGTGCTCATGTTGAGGCGGGAGAACTGGCCCTTGCAGCCGCCCCACACGATGTTGGCATCGCCGAGCTTGGGGATGATCGGGCCGGTCTCGCAGCCGGGCCCGATGCGGTACTCCTGGCCGTCGCCGAGCGGCAGGCTGGGGACGATCACGGTGGTGTTGTCCTGCTGCGCGCCGTAGACGCGGTAAGGAAACTGGTCGTCGACCGCGACCTGGTAGATTTCGGCGGTGGGTTGGTTGGCCTGACTGCTCCAGGTCAGGCCGCCGTCGAGCGAGACGTTAGCCCCGCCGTCGTTCGACTCGATCA
>CAXTWP010000075.1:6099-11497 GCA_964247945.1 uncultured Acidobacteriaceae bacterium
ATCATGATCTTCGAGTTGGTGGGGTTGATCCACACATCGTGGTTGTCGCCGTGCGGAACGCGCTGTGCGCGGAAGGTCTTGCCCGCGTCCACGCTCTTGAACCAGGTCTCGTTTCCGACATAGACAATGTCGGCATTGTTTGGATCGACGCCGAGCGTGTCGTAGTAAAACGGCCGGGTGGTCAGGCGGCCTTCGCCGTTGACCAGGGTCCAATCCGCGCCGGCATTGTCGGAGCGATAAAGGCCCGCGCCGGGTTTTGCTTCCATCAGGGCATAGAGCCTGTCGGGCTGTTCGGGAGAGACACCGACGTTGATGCGTCCGACGACATCATGCGGCAGGCCGTGCTCGAGCTTCTTCCAGGTCTCACCGGAGTCGGTGGACTTGTAGATGCCCGCGCCCTCGGCGGCGGGGCTGCCGCTGACGATGGTCCAAGGCTTGCGCTGGCCGTGCCACATGGAAGCGAAGACGACGTTAGGGTGGCCGGGCTGTAGCTCAAGGTCGGACGCGCCCAGGTCGGGGGTGAGCGCGAAAACCTGCTGCCACGCCTTGCCGCCGTCCCGCGTGCGGTAGACGCCGCGTTCTTTATTGGGCACGAAGGGATTGCCGCTGACGGCGACGAAGACCTCGTCGGCGTTGCCGGGGTTGATGCGGATGGTGGCGATCTGACCGGCATCGCGCAAGCCCATAAAGGCCCAGGTCTTGCCGCCGTTGACGGACTTGTAGAGGCCACGCCCGATCGAGACGTTGCTGCGGATTTTGGAAGAGCCAGTGCCGGCGTACAGGATGTCGGGGTTGGTCTCAGCCACGGCGACAGCGCCCATGGAGCCGACGGCGATCTGGCCGTCGGTGGTGTTGAGCCAGGTGGGGCCCGCGTCGACAGTCTTCCAGACGCCGCCGCCCACCGTGCCCATGTAGAACGTGTAGGGCTGCGAAGGGACGCCGGCGATGGTGGTGACGCGACCTCCGCGCCAGGGGCCGATCTCGCGGTAGTGGAGGCCGGACCACTGCTTCGGCAAGTAGGTCTGTGCACAAGCGAACGCGGCGCACAGGGTAAGGGCGGCAAGGAGTTTCGCATATCGCATTAGAGGCTGCCCTTAAAGCTGATCGCCGGGATGTTTTCGTCGCGGACCATCTTGTTGAAGGCCGCGATATCAGAGGTGCGAATCGAGGAGAGCGCGTCAAGCTGGACCTGCAACTGCGCCGAGAGGTCCTTGAAGACCTCGTAGCTCTGAGCCGTGGGCGTGGCGTCGTTCTGCACGACGGTGCCGAGCAGCGCACCCAGCTTGTTGTTCAGCTTGATGGGGAAGTTGAGGGCGTCTTCATTGGCGCGCAGCTTGGTCTGGTAGATGGCGTTCTCGACCGGATCGAGCTTGGCGCTGACCGCCTTGGCGGCGGCCGCGATCTTCGGTTCGGCGGTGGCGGCGTAGCTGTCCAGCTGCTTTTTGGCGGCTTCAATGTCAAGCACGGCCTGGTTGGCGGCGGAGAAGCGTGCCTCGATCTGTAGAGCCAGATCGAGCTGCTTCCTGGCGTCCTCCGGCGTGGCGGGGGAGCGCGGATCGGCCTTGACGATGGCGGTCTGGGTATCGGTGTGGCCGTCGGCGGAGACCTCGATGGTGTACTTGCCGGGGACAACGAGCGGTCCGCGCGTCCCCGCGGCCCAAAGGATCATGCCCGGAAACTTGGTCGCCTCGGCGTAGCGCAGGTCCCACACGAAGCGGTTCATGCCGGGTTTGGTGGTCGGCTTGGGCGCGGGCCGGTCGTCTTCGTCCTCTTCGAGCGGCGTAGGCTGCTTCGGCTCGGGCTTCGAGGTGTACTCCCGCACCAGTTTGCCGTCAGCGTCCTTGATGCGGATCAGGACATCGCCCGAGGGCTTAACCTTGAGCGCGTAATGGATGACCACGCCCGACGGCGGGTTTTGTCCCACGGCGGACGGTCCGCTGAGGCCGCCGCCGAAGCCACCGCCACCCGAGTAGCGGTAGGCGTCCTTGGGGGCGAAGACGGTCAGCGGCGCGTCGGGCAGCTTGCCGGAGGCGAGGGCGCGGACCATCGGCATCTCGTCCAGCACGTAGAACGCCCGGCCCTGCGTGGCAATGACCAGATCGTCGTCGCGCTTCTGGAAGGCAATGTCGGTGATGGGAACGTTGGGAAGGTTGAGCTGGAAGGGCTGCCAAGTGTCGCCGTCGTTGTAGGAGATATACAGATGGGCCTCGGTGCCTGCGAGGAGCAGGCCCTTCTGCTTCGGATCGGGACGGATGGCGCGGGTGAAGTCGTCGGCTGGGATGCCGCTCACGATCGGCTTCCAACTTTTACCGTAATCATTCGTCCGGTAGAGGAAGGGGCGGAAGTCATCCTGCAGGTACATCGTGGCGGCGACGTAAGCTGTCCCCGCCTCAAAGGGCGAGGCCGCAATGCAGTTGATCCGGATGAATTCGGGGATGCCCTTGGGCGTGACGTTGGCCCAACTCTTGCCGCCGTCGCGCGTGATGTGGATGAGGCCGTCGTCCGTGCCGACCCAGATGAGGCCCTTTTCGAGGGTCGACTCATCAAGGGTAAAGATGGTGTCGTAGTATTCGACGGCGGTGTTGTCCTTGGTGATCGGGCCGCCGACAGGGCCTTGCTTGGACTTGTCGTTGCGGGTCAGATCGGGCGACATCACCGTCCAGCTCTGGCCCTCGTCGCGCGTGCCCAGTAAAACATTGCTCCCGGCATAAAGCAGCTTTGGATCGTTCGGCGAGAACAGCAGCGGGAAGCTCCACTGGAAGCGGTACTTCATCGCCTCGACGCCAGATCCCATCGGGTTGTCGGGCCAGGCGGTGACGTTGCGCAGCGAGCCGGTCTTGTGGTCATAGCGGGTGAGCAGGCCGTCGTACGACCCGGCGTAGACAAAGTTGGAGTTGGCCGGGTCGGGCGCGATCCAGCCCGATTCGCCGCCGCCCACATCGTGCCAATTGGACTCGGTGATGGACCCGGAGTTGCCGCGGCTGGCGGTCTCGACCGTCGTGTTGTCCTGCTGCGCGCCGTAGATGTTGTAGGGAAAGTCGTTGTCGAGCGCGACGCGGTAGAACTGCGCCGTCGGCTGGTTCATGATGGTGGAAAAGCTCTTGCCGCCGTCGAAGGTGATGTTCGCGCCGCCGTCGTTGGACTCGATCATCCGATTAGGGTCGTTCGCGGCGATCCACAGGTCATGGTTGTCGCCGTGGCCCGTCGGAATCGCCTTGAACGTGCGGCCGCCGTCGATCGAACGGTAGAAGCTGGTGTTCAGCGCGTACATGGTGTCGGCGTTCTTCGGGTCGGCGAAGATGCGCGAGTAGTACCACGCCCGCTGCTTGATCTCGCGCTTGTCGTTGACCTTGGCCCAGGTCGCCCCGCCGTCGTCGGTGTGGAACAGCCCGCCTTCCTCGGCCTCGACCAGCACCCAGGCGCTGCCCGCGCGCACCGGCGAGACCGCGATCCCGATGCGCCCCAGGACGCCCTTCGGCAGGCCGGGATTGCGGGTGATCTCCTTCCAGGTGTCGCCGCCGTCGGTCGACTTCCACAGGCCCGACTCCGGGCCGCCACTCTCGAACGTCCACGGCTTGCGCAGGTACTGGTAGATCGAGGCGTAAAGAACCTGGGAGTTGAGCGGGTCGATCGAAAGATCGACAGCCCCGGCCCGGTCGCTCTTGAAGAGCACCTTCTGCCAGGTCTTGCCGCCGTCTTTTGTTCTGAAGACGCCGCGATCGGCGTTCTGTCCGTCCATGTGTCCTATGGCCGCAACATAGGCGATGTCGGGGTTCTTCGGGTCGATCTTGAGCGCGCCGATCTGTTGCGTATCCGCTAGGCCCATGTGCGTCCACGTCTTGCCAGCATCCGTCGATTTATAGACGCCGTCGCCGTGCGAGGCATTCCCGCGCAGGTCACCCTCGCCCATGCCCGCGTAGACGATGTTCGGGTCCGACGCCGAGACCGCGATCGCGCCCACCGAGCCGAGCTTGATCTGCCCGTCCGCGACCGGCACCCAATGCGCGCCGCCGTCCGTGGTCTTCCAGATGCCGCCGCCGGTCGCGCCCATGTAGAAGGTCAGCGGATCGCTTTCCACGCCCGTGACCGCGCCCGAGCGCCCGCCGCGAAACGGCCCAACCTGCCGGAACTTCAGATCCGACAAGGGCGACGCCGGCTTCTGCTCCTGCGCCGGAAGGCCGCAGACCGACAGGGTAGCGATGAAACCGCACATGGCGGCGACGGCGACGGAACGAATGCGCTTCGACAACATACGGGAGTCCTGAATCGGCATGGATCGGCGAGGTCCTTATGGGGCATGTAGATCGAGCCCGCGAAGCGTATGCCTCAGCGGGACAAGAGCAATGTAAAACGTTGGTAAATGAGACTAATAGCAGTAGTAACAGGGTGTTCCGCGCGTGTCTACAAATTTGTCATGCCGCAACCTGCCTGTTCCGCGTTTCCTAGCAGATGCCTTTGCTATGGAGAATCAATCGAGTCAGTTGTCTCTCTTCAGACAGCGCAACTGCGCAACGAACGTACCTGCCGGCGGAGCAGATCGCAGACTACCTTGCCTGCAAGACTGCCACCCCGTACCGGTTCAAGGTAAAGGTCGTCTGCGTGCTGTCGTCGAGGATGCTCCGCATAGGGGAGGGAAGCGTAATTGTCAGAGGCGTAGCAGCGAAGTTGACCAGGATGAAAACGCGCTTGCCTCCTCCCTCGCGCGGGTAGACCTCGACGCCGTCCGGCACAGGACCGAGCGCCGGAGTCACGCCGGACGTCTCGGCCATCCAATGCGCGGCGGTCAGCAGCGCGGCGTCGTCCAGCCATGCCCCGATATACGTGATCCGCCCCTTACCCACCTTGCGGGTGATCGCGGCCGGTTGGCCGTCGAGCCAGCCGTTGGCCTTGCCGTAGCGCATCAGTACTTCCGTGTCTGGGGCCGACGTGGAAAGCTGCTCAGCCCAGATCTTCGAGGTCGTGTCGCCCCAGGTGCCGGTCACAACCGGGATGTCTCCAGGCCGCGCCTGGTCTTCCGACTGAATCGCATAGAACTGCTCGACGCGGCCGCCGAGAAGCTTTTCCAGCGGGCCGGGACCCCGACCCCTCTGGAGCGAATTGTCGGTATCCTTCATCGCAGATCGCTGCCCAAGCACAAGATGGCCGCCATTTTTCACGTAATCAATGAGGTTCTTAGCCGCTTCGTCCGTCAGCACGGCCAGCCCCGGCGCGATCACCAGCTTGTACGATGCCAGCGGCGCGGTATCGCTGACCACATCCACCGACTGCGCGATCTGCCGCAGCGGCTTGTAATAGCTGACCAGCTGCTTCTGCGGATCGAAGGCCTGGTTGTGACGCTGCCAGTCGATCGCCCAGCGGCTGTCGTAATCATGGAGAATCGCCACCTGCGAATGAGGGC
>CAXTWP010000076.1:0-11442 GCA_964247945.1 uncultured Acidobacteriaceae bacterium
GCGGTCAGGATGCGGTAGAGGTCCTGTTTCGACATGACCCGTCGCTCTACGATGGACGGTATGCCAACGTCGGCTGGCTGCAGGAGCTGGCCAAACAGGTCACCAGCCTGAGCTGGGACAACGCCGCGCTAATGAGCCTGGCGACGATGGAGCGGCTCGGTCTTGAAGAAAGCCGGCCGGTCGAGATTGCGCTTAATGGCCGCACGGTGATTGCTCCGGTGCTGGGTGTTCCCGGTCATCCGGACGGCGTCGTCACCGTACACCTGGGATTTGGGCGCGGGATCGAAGTCGGACGTGTGGGCGCGGGTGTCGGTTTCAATGCCTACCTGCTGCGGACCGTCGACGCGCCTTCCTTCGCCTCCGGCGCGACGCTCAAGAAGATGCCGGGGACGTACGATCTGTGTGTCACCAAAGTCCATTCCATTGAGCACCGGGGCGCGTTTGCGCAGCACGACCTAGAGAAGCCGTTGTCGGACAAACAAGGGACGTACTCGCTGCCGGGGCATGAGGCGGAGGAGCGCGGGATCATCCGCTACGCGACGCTCGAAGAGGTGAAGAAGAACCCGGGGTTTGCGCACGAGGGCGGGCCGGGTTCGCTGGTCGACAAGGTCGGTTATGGGACGATGGGCGAGGACCCGAAGAAGGAGGACTCGCTCTCGGGCGACAAGTTCGACTATAACCATCGTGATCCGTCGTCGCTGCAGATCCAGAATGCCTGGGCGATGTCGATCGACCTGAACAGCTGCATTGGCTGCAATGCCTGCGTGGTGGCCTGCTACGCCGAAAATAACATCGCCGTGGTTGGCCGGGAGCAGGTCAAGGTCGGGCGCAACATGCAGTGGATTCGGGTGGACACGTACTTTGAGGGCGATCTGAGCGCGCCGCGAGCCCACTTTCAGCCGATGGCCTGCCAGCACTGCGAGAACGCCGGATGCGAACTGGTTTGCCCGGTGGGCGCGACGGTGCATACACCCGAGGGCCTGAACACGATGGTCTACAACCGGTGTGTGGGTACGCGCTACTGCTCGAACAACTGCCCGTATAAGGTGCGCCGGTTCAACTTCCTGTTGTACTCGGACTATGACACGGAGAGCTTGAAGTTTATGCGCAATCCGGACGTGACGGTGCGGTCGCGCGGCGTAATGGAGAAGTGCACGTACTGCGTGCAGCGCATCGCGGTCGCCAAGATCGAGGCGGACAAGGAAAACCGGGCCATCCGCGACGGCGACATCGTGACGGCCTGCCAGCAGGCCTGTCCGACCGACGCCATCATCTTCGGCAACCAGAACGACAAGAACAGCCGGGTGGCGAAGCGCAAGGCGGAAGAACGCAACTATCCGGTGCTGGCCGACCTGAACTATAAGCCGCGTACCACCTACACGGCTGGTGTGATCAACCCGAACCTGGAGCTGGCATAGCCATGGCGACCAAAAACCCCATCTACGATCCGAAGAACGCAAAGCTCGACCCGATGATCGACCCGCGCACGGGGGAGTACGCGGTCATCGCGCCCGGCCATAACTTCAAGTCGGTGACTCAGAAGATCGCGGGCATCGTGCTCACGTCGAACACGCCGCTGGGCTGGTTCTTCGGCCTGATCGTGGGCGCGGGCGTGGCGACCGGGGTGGTGGTCGGCGTGACGTGGCTGTTCCTGAAGGGCGTGGGTATCTGGGGCGTCACGATACCCGGTGCCTGGGGCTTTGCCATCATCAACTTTGTGTGGTGGATCGGTATCGGCCACGCGGGCACGCTGATCTCAGCCATTCTGCTGCTGTTCAAGCAGACCTGGCGAAACTCGATCAACCGGTTCGCCGAGGCGATGACGATCTTCGCGGTGGTCTGCGCGGGTACGTTTCCGCTGATCCACGTGGGCCGGCCGTGGCTGGCGTACTGGCTGTTCCCTTACCCGAACACGATGAATGTGTGGCCGCAGTTCCGCAGCCCGCTGGCCTGGGATGTGTTCGCGGTCTCGACCTACGCGACGATTTCAATCGTTTTCTGGTACATCGGCATGGTGCCGGACTTCGGCACGCTGCGCGACCGGGCGACGATGCCGCTGGCGAAGTGGTTCTACGGTATCCTGTCGCTGGGCTGGCGAGGATCGACGCGGCACTGGATACGGTATGAGACGGCGTCCTTATTACTGGCCGGCCTGTCGACGCCGCTGGTGCTGTCGGTGCATACGGTCATCAGCTTCGACTTTGCGGTGGCGGCGCTGGCGGGATGGCATACGACGATCTTCCCACCGTACTTTGTCGCGGGAGCGGTCTACTCGGGCTTCGCGATGGTCATAACGCTGGCGATCCCGATTCGCAAGTTCTACCACCTCGAGGATCTGGTGACGCTGCGCCACCTGGACAACATGGCCAAGGTTATGCTGGCGACCGGCTCGATCGTCGCGTACGGGTATGCCATGGAAGTCTTTATGAGCTGGTACTCGGCCAGCCACTGGGAGTTCTTCATGATGTGGAACCGGATGTTCGGGCCGATGGGCTGGGGCTACTGGATTCTGATTCTGACGAATATTGCCATTCCGCTGACGACGCTGTGGTCGCGCAAGCTGCGGGTGAACGTGGCTTACCTCTTTGCGCTTTCGTTTGTGATCAACACGGGGATGTGGTTTGAACGGTTTGTGATTGTGGTCACCAGTCTTTATCGTGACTATCTGCCCTCGAGCTGGGGCACGTATCGAGCGACCAAGTGGGACTACATGATCTATATCGGAACGATGGGTCTGTTTACCTTCCTGTTCTTTTTGTTCGTCCGTTTCCTGCCCATGATCCCGATGTCCGAGGTGCGCATGATGCTGCCGCAGACCAAGATCCGGCCGGGCGGCGTGGACTCCGAGACCGTGATTGAGGAGACCGTCTGATGCCACCGCGCGAAGGAATCTACGGAATGCTGGCGGAGTTCAACACCCCGAGCGATTTGGTGTATGCCACGCAAGCGGCGCGCGCGGCGGGATACCGGCGGATGGAGTGCTACACACCCTACCCGGTCGAGGAGGCTGCCGAGGCGTTGCACTTCCACAAGAATCGTGTCCCGCTTCTCTGCCTGATGGGTGGAGTGATGGGGCTGACGACGGCGTACCTGATGCAGACCTGGATCAATGTCTGGGCCTACCCTTTGAATATCGCCGGACGCCCGCTGTTCTCCTGGCCGGCCTTCATCATTCCGGCCTATGAGTGGACGATCCTGTTTGCCGGCCTTTCGGCGGCCTTTGGGATGCTGGGGTTGAACGGGTTGCCGCAGCTGTACCATCCGGTCTTCAACGCGCCCAACTTCCGCAATGGAGCGACGACGGACAAGTTCTTTTTGTGCCTGGAAGCGACCGATCCGCAGTTTTCTTTGACCGACACCCGCGCGTTTCTCGCGAAGTTCCCGGCAGTCTCTGTCGTGGAGGTGGATCACTAATGACAGGGAACAGGAAGCAGGGAGCAGGGAGCGGGATGCAACGACAGAGCGTAATGCGGACGGCGGGAACGCTGGGCATGGTCGCCGCACTTGGCCTGCTGGCGGGCTGCCGGCAGGACATGCATAATCAGCCGAAGTTTATCCCGCAGCGCGGCACGTCCTTCTTCGCGGATGGCCGGTCCGCGCGGCCGCAGGTCGAAAACACGGTTGGCCGCAGCCAGTTGCGGGAGAACAGCTACTTCTATACGGGCCTGATTGGGGATAAGGAAGGCGACGGAATGCCGTTTCCGGTCACCATGGAGGTGATGGAACGTGGGCAGGAGCGCTACAACATCTACTGCACACCCTGCCATTCCCGTGTGGGTAATGGAGCGGGCATGATTGTGCAGCGCGGCTACGCGCAGGCGGGCAACTTCCACACCGCGCGGCTCCAGGCGGCTCCGCTGGGCCACTTCTTCAACGTGATCACGAACGGCTACGGGGCGATGCCGGACTATGCCGCGCAGGTCGCCCCGGAAGATCGCTGGGCGATTGTAGCGTATGTTCGGGCGCTGCAACTGAGCCAGAACGCAACCGAGGCCGATGTGGTCTCGGGCGAACATGTGGAGTCGCTTGCGAACATCGCCGAGCGGGAAGGATTGCCGGCGGGCTTTGCGGACGACTGGACGGTGCCGCCGACCGCAGTCACGGGAACGCCCAACAACCAGCCGTATGTCCTTCCCGGCGTGGGCGCTGCGATCCCGTTCGGTGTCGGGGGCGGGCCGAACGTAGCTCCGCACAATGGAACACCAACGCCGGCGACGCAGTCGACTGTTCTGCCGAAGAGCGACCGAACAGCGCCGCCGCCGCCGAACACCTCCAGCAACAGCCAGCCGCAATGACGGCGGGCACAAGTTCCAAACAGAGATTGAGAACGCGGCGAGAGGCGATCTAGCATGGCATCGGGACAAGGACAACACGGGGAAGGCGCTTCCCACCATCTCGTCGGGCACCAGGCTCATCGCGGACCGAGAGTGCTCCCCGCCACGCTCGGTTCGCCCGAACTGCTCTCCGCCTGGCGGACACGGGCGCTGCTCGTCTTTGCGGTGGCGGCCCTGGTTTCGTTGCTGTTCCTGCTGGACGGCCATAACGGCGCGCGACACCTGCTGCGGGCGTACCTGATGGGATACATGACCTGTTTCGGGTTTGCCGGCGGCGGCCTCGTGATGCTGATGCTGCAATATGTCTCGGGTGGAAAATGGGGTTTGTTGCTGCGGCGTCCGCTGGAGGCGATGACCCGAACTCTGCCGCTGGTCTTTCTGATGTTTCTGCCGATCGGCTTCCTGTTGAAGCACCTTTATCTCTGGGCCCGGTATACGACGAACGACGCGCTGGCGCAGGGGGTGGCCAGCCATGCCATCTCGGAGGAAGAGCGGCTGGTGACGATCGCGAAACGGGCGATGCTGAGTCCGGCCGCGGCCTGGGTGCAGACGTTGATAATCTTCGGCGTGCTCTGCGTGTTCATGTTCCTGCTGAACAGGTGGTCGCTCGAACGCGATGCCGACCCGGCGCGCGGGACCGAGCCGAGCTTCGATCGATGGCGCGTCCGGTTTGAGAATCTGAGCGGCATCGGCATTTTGATCTATGTGATCCTGATGACGGACGGCGCGATCGTCTGGATCAAATCGCTCGACGTGACCTGGTACTCGTCGATCTACGGACTGCAGTTTCTGGTGGGCCAGGGCTACTCGGTGCTGGCTCTGGGCATACTCACGGTCGTTCTGCTTTCCCGTGTGGAGCCGATGCGAACGCTGCTGCGGACCACCGAACAGCACGACCTGGGCAAGTTCGCCTTTGCGTTCGTCATGCTGAACATCTATCTGACCTTTGCCGAGTTCCTGATCATCTGGTCCGGCAATGTGCCGGACGAGATCCCGTGGTACCTGAACCGGATCCACGGCGGCTGGTGGTATATCTGTACGCTCGACTTCGTCTGCCACTGGCTGATTCCGTTCTGCCTTCTGCTCTCGCGCGACCTGAAGCGGGACAAGCGGCGGATGGTGGCGCTGACCTGCTTCATGATCTTTGCGCGATGCGTGGACATGTTCTGGCTGATCGAACCGAACTTCAAGGACGCTGCAGGCAACCTGCATCTGGCGGGAAATCTCAGCATTTTCGCCTATGTTACGGTGCCCGCGGCGGTGATCTCGCTGTGGGGTGCCTACTACCTGACGCAGCTGATGGCGCGTCCGCTGATCAACGTAAACGATCCACACCTGGAAGAGATGCTGGAGCCTGAACATGCCCACTAACGACCCTGAACTGAGAAAAGTTGACCATCGACCCGACCGCCATGGGCCGCGCAACGACGAGAATCCCGGCTACGAGACGACGGATGTGAACATCAACGGAGTTGTGGTGTTCCTTTCGGGGCTCATGGGTTTTCTGTTGATCTTCTTTATCTTCTGTTTCGGCATGGGCAAGGTGATCAACAACGCGCTTCTGAAGCAGGACGGCCCGGTGACGAAGTGGAACAAGATGTCCGCGCTGGCCGGGGCGGCGACTACGGGCGGCAAGCGCGAGGACTTGACGACCAACCCGGAGATGCAGCAGCGATCCTACCAGCAGATGGTGTCGACCTTTCCCAGTCCGCGGCTGGACATCGATGACAGCAACCAGGGAACGGCGGACCTCCATGCGCGCGAGGATCTGCTGCTTGGCCACTACAGCTCGATCCCCGGACAACAGGCGGTCCGCATTCCGATCGAACGGGCCATGGCGCTGATCGCCAAGCGAGGCCTGCCGGTGGCTGCGTCAAGCGGTGCCGCGTCGATGCAGCTGGCGGAGGACGCCAAGCCGTCGGTGCAGGTGCCGTTGACGACCGGGTTTGCGCGAACCAGCTATGAATTGGACCAGATGGAAGCCCGGGCACAGAAGATGAGCTACGGCAAAGCCGAGGCGAATGAGCACGCCGAGTTGAAGCCGGCGAAGTAACGGCGGCACTAGAATCGAATCAGCGAGGACGACAGAGATGAACGGTAGGCGCGTAAATTGGAGAGGCTGGAGAGCGGAGGCGATCGGTCTCGCCCTGCTGAGCCTGTTCGCCTTGCGCGGCCTGCCCGCGCTCGGCCAGGTATCGAGCTACGGGGACAAGCAGACGGGCGAGAACGCGGGCGATCAGCTTCCCCAGGTGCTGCAGAAGGTGGGTGTGTCGCAGCATCTGAATCGGCAACTGCCGCTCGATTCGGTCTTCCTCGACGACACGGGAAAGACGGTCAAGCTGGGCGACTACTTCGGCAAGCACCCCGCCGTCTTCTCGCTGGTGTATTACAACTGCCCCATGCTTTGTTCGGAGGAGCTGGATGGGCTGACCGGAGCGCTCGAGATGGTGCGGCTGGTACCGGGCAAAGACTTTGAGATCGTGGTCGTCAGCATCGATCCGACCGAGACTCCGTCCGATGCCGCGAAGAAGAAAGCGTTCTACCTGAAGCGTTACGGGCATCCGGAGACGGCGGCCGGGTGGCATTTCCTGACGGGAAAGCAACCTGAGATCGAAGCCGTGTCGAACGCCGTGGGGTTTGGTTATGTTCGCGTTCCCGGTCCGGATGGACGATTGACGCAGTACGCCCATGCCAGCTCGATCGAGATCGTCACCACGGACGGGAAGCTGGCGCAGTACTATCTGGGGGTCGAGTACTCGCCGAAGGATGTGCTGCTTGGCTTGATCGATGCCTCCGGTAACAAGATCGGGACGCCGGTGGCGAATATTCTGACGTACTGCTACCACTACGATCCGCAGACGAACAAGCACTCGCTGATTGTGGCGCGGGTGGTGCAGTTTGGCGGCATGATGACCATGGCGGGGCTGGGTGGTTTTATGTTTGTGATGTTTCGCAGGGACATCAAGCTGGGGCGTGAGCACGACCTGACCCAAAAAGAGGCGTTCCCTACGAACCCGACCAAGACGGACCTGACCAAGAGAGAGAACGGCTAAAGGGTAACGATGCATATAAGTCCTGTTCTGTGGCAATTTCTGGTGAAGTGGCTGAACGCCTCCGCGCTGTTTCCGCGAGAAGCGTCGACCATCGCTCCGTATGCGGACGCGCTGTATTTTTTTCTTCTCTTCATCACGGTTTTAGGTGTCGTGCTGGTCGGAGCGCTGGTCTTCGGCTTCTCCATTCTGTATCGCAAGGAGAAGCACCCAGTTGCCACGCAGGTGGAGGGATCGACGCTGCTCGAAGCCACGTGGACGATCATTCCTCTCGGCATCTTTCTGGTGTGCTTCGTGTGGGGCGCGCTGCTCTACTTCCGCATCTACAATCCGCCGACCAATGCCATGGACATTTATGTAGTCGGCAAGCAGTGGATGTGGAAGGCGGAGCATCCGGGGGGCCAGCATGAGATCAATGCGCTGCACGTGCCGACAGGCCGGCCGGTCCAGCTGACGATGATCTCGCAAGACGTATTTCACAGCTTTTCGGTGCCGGACTTCCGAGTAAAACGCGAGGTTATCCCGGGTCGTTATACGACCGTGTGGTTTGAGGCGACCAATCCGGGGACGTACCACCTCTTCTGCACGCAATATTGCGGGACGAAGCACTCGGGCATGATCGGCGAGATTACAGTATTGACGCCTGAGGATTACCAGAAGTGGACGCAGCAGTCGACCAGCGGCATGTCGTTGGCGCAGAACGGGGAGCGGCTGTTTGCCAGCATGGGTTGCAACGCATGCCATAACGGAACAGCAGCGGCGCGCGGGCCGAGTCTGGCCGGGGTATACGGTTCGAAGCTCCAACTGACGAACGGTTCCCAGGTGCTGGTGAACGACGCTTACCTGCGCGATTCCATCCTAAACCCTTCGCAGCATGTAACCGCCGGCTATGCTCCGATCATGCCGACCTATCAAGGACAGATCAGCGAGGAAGGGTTGATTGATCTCGTTGAATACGTCAAGACACTGCAAACAAACTATCGTATCCAGCAGACGCTGAATACGTCGCAGTCAGACCAAGCAGCACCGACAACACCGGGGATGGTGAAGCCATGAGCGCAACGAGTTCGACAATTCTGAATCTGCCTGACCAGAGCACCGCAACGATTCCCAAGAGGAACTATCTTAATGCCGAGCACGGCCTGTTGAGCTGGCTGCTTACCGGCGACCATAAACGGATCGCCATGCTGTATCTGATATCGATCACCTTTTTCTTCTTTGTCGGCGGTGCCTTTGCAGGGCTGATCCGCCTGGAACTATTGACGCCCCAACCGGACCTGGTCGCGTCCGATACGTACAACAAGTTCTTTACGATGCACGGCATCATCATGATTTTCCTCTTTCTGGTGCCGTCGGTTCCAGCGACTTTGGGGAACTTCCTGATTCCCATCATGCTGGGCGCGAAAGACCTTGCGTTTCCGAAGATCAATCTGCTGAGCTGGTACCTGTATATCGCGGGCGGGACGTTTACGCTGGCGGCGCTGGTTCTTGGAGGTGTCGATACCGGTTGGACCTTTACGACCCCGCTTTCCACGCACTATCTAAACACGCACGTGATTACGGCGGCCACGGCGATCTTTATCGCGGGTTTCAGTTCCATCTTTACGGGGCTGAACTTTATCGTCACGATTCACAGGATGCGGGCCCCGGGGATGACCTGGTTCCGGATGCCGCTGTTTGTCTGGTCCCACTACGCGGCTTCGATTCTTATGGTCCTGGGGACACCTGTTCTTGCGATCGCGATTGTGCTGGTTGCCTTGGAACGGACCTTTGGCATCGGCGTCTTCGATCCCACCAAGGGAGGCGACCCTCTGCTCTTCCAGCACCTCTTCTGGTTTTACTCGCATCCGGCGGTTTACATTATGATTTTGCCTGGCATGGGGGTGATCTCGGAGGTCATCAGTACCTTCAGCAGAAAACGAGTCTTCGGGTACACCGCCGTTGCCTTTTCTTCGGTGGCGATTGCGTTGTTCGGCTTCTTCGTCTGGGAGCACCACATGTTTATCATGGGTGTTTCGAACTACTCGGCCCTGGTGTTTTCCCTGCTGACGATGCTGGTGGCTGTGCCTTCGGCGATCAAGATCTTCAACTGGGCCTTTACGTTGCAGCAGGGATCGATCACCTTTGAAACCCCGATGCTGTATGCGTTCGGCTTTCTGGGCTTGTTCACAATCGGCGGTCTGACGGGAGTGTTTCTCGGATCGCTCGGGATGGACATTCACTTGACGGAGACGTATTTCATTGTGGCCCACTTCCATTTTGTGATGGTCGGCGGAATGTTGATGGCCTTCCTGGCGGGAGTCCACTTCTGGTGGCCTAAGATGACCGGGCGGATGTATCCGGAATCACTATCGAAGCTGGCGGCCGTTGTCACCTTCATCGGCTTCAACCTGACCTTTTTGCCTCAGTTCATCCTCGGCTATCTTGGCATGCCGCGCCGCTACCATGCATACCCTCCGGAGTTTCAGGTACTCAACGTACTTTCGACTGCTGGAGCGACGGTGCTCGGCGTAGGGTATCTGCTCCCGATGCTCTACCTGGGATGGTCGCTCAAGTATGGAGCGATCGCCGGAAACAATCCCTGGCAAGCTACCGGTCTTGAGTGGCAGATCCAGTCTCCTCCCTTGACGGAGAACTTCATCGAGGTTCCGGTGGTCGATCACGAGGCCTACGATTACGATTGGCTTGCACACAAGACACAACATGAGGTGACGACCGTTGGATAATGTGATGGTAAGCACCCATACACACGAGACCGCCGTCGCGGCCGAACATGCGCATGTTGCGCTGCCGCAGCACCGTCACCACTTTGAGACGGAGGAGCAGCAGCGCGAAGCAGGCAGTTTTGGGATGTGGCTCTTTCTGTTGACGGAGATCATGTTCTTCGGCGGTATGTTCTTCGCCTACTTGCTATATCGGAACTGGTACTACGATGCCTTCGTCGCGGCCTCGAACACGTTGAGCATCGGCCTGGGAGCGGTGAATACGGTATTCCTGATTACCTCCGGCTTTTGCATGGCCGTGGGGGTGTGGGCGGCCGAGGTGCGCAACCAGAAGGTGCTGGTCTTGATGCTCTGGTTGACCACCTTGTTCGGCGTTCTGTTTCTCGGCGTCAAGGCTGTGGAGTATAAAGAAAAGTTCGATCTTCACCACATTCCCGGTGTGAGCTTCAACATCAAGGAGTTTGTCAATCCGCCTCTCAAGAACGGGGTCGCGACCGAAAAGGCGCTGCCGCCGGATGTGGCGCAGCGAACGCAAATTTATTTCTTCCTCTACTTCGCCATGACCGGGATGCATGCGCTGCACATGATCATCGGAATCGTGCTGTTGTTCTGGTTGATTGCCAGGGCAAACCGCGGGGAGTTTAGTGCCGGCTATGTAGCGCCGATCGAAAATTTCGGACTTTACTGGCACTTCGTCGATATTGTGTGGCTGTTCCTCTTTCCTCTGCTCTACCTCATCAACCGGCACCCTTTGCGCTAGGTTGCGGGACTTCAATCAGGAGTAGGCCTGTGTCTCAAGAGAACGATCCGGCAAACGTGACCAACGCGGAGCACATGGATCACCATATTGTTACGCCGTTTCAGTATCTGCTGGTCTTCGGCACATTGCTGCTGTTCACCGGGATCACGGTGGGCGCGGCCTATATTGAGCTTGGCGTCCTGAACCCCATTGTGGCTTTGGGGATTGCGAGCTTTAAAGCGGTTGTGGTGATTCTGTTCTTTATGCACGTAAAGTAT
Source organism: uncultured Acidobacteriaceae bacterium (assembly GCA_964247945.1). GTDB lineage: Bacteria > Acidobacteriota > Terriglobia > Terriglobales > Acidobacteriaceae > Edaphobacter. The sequence continues at coordinate 11,125 of CAXTWP010000076.1, forward strand.
CAATCGCGTTTGATCAAGATGACGGTTGGCGCGGGGTTTTTTACGTTTCTGGTTCTCATCACCATGACGCTCAGCGATTACATCAGCCGCGCGTGGGGCCTTTGGTAAGACAACCCCGGAGTCATGCCTTCCGCAAGCTACCTCATTACGATTGAACCGGAACATCGTTCGTCCCCACTGGCCTGAATATTAGCCATCACGTACCCTTTAGCTGTCTCCATGATCGTGTAGAACTCCGAGCCTCCAGGCTCCGCATTCATCTGAACCTGATAGGTGCCTTTAGCCAGACAGCTTCTTACCGGTCCATACGTGTAGCTT
>CAXTWP010000077.1:0-823 GCA_964247945.1 uncultured Acidobacteriaceae bacterium
CTTCAGGATGATCGGCCCGTTGTCGGTGGTTGGACCAGCTTCATCCGGCACCGGGTCGGCCGGCTTTTGGGCGGGAGCAGGCGCGGCCTGGCCAAGCGCCCTCGGCGTCAGGCCAGCAGACAAAATGGCGGCCAACGCCGCGGAACCAACATGCTTCCAAATCGGTGTCATCATCTAAAACCTTACTCCCAATCGCCAGATCCTCGCGAACCCTCTACTCTAGACAGGTGGTATCTCTCCGTAACGGTTGCCGGCTCGCTCTTCTTTGGACGCTTGCCGCCGCTCCGCTGTCATCCTCCCCGCAAAACCTCAGTTTGCCCTCTACTCCACCCGGCGAGACGCGCTTCTTTCCCCTCGCCGAGGTTCGGGCCGGTCAGCGCGGCGTCGCCTATACCGTCTTTCACGGGGTTCTCCCAGAACCAATGGAAGTTGAGATTCTCGGTGTCCTGAACAACTCGCTCGGCCCCCACCGCGACCTCATCCTTGCCCGCCTGCTCGGCGCTAAAGCCGAGTACACCGGAGTCGTCGCCGGGATGTCCGGCAGCCCTGTCTATCTCGACGGTAAACTTCTCGGCGCGCTGAGCTTCCGCATCGGGCAGTTCAGCAAGGAGCCGATCGCGGGCATCACCCCGATCGCCGAGATGCTGGATGTCGCCGACCTGAGTTCCGCGACTCCCGAGGCTTCGCCCTACAAGTCCGCAGTAAAGGACCTGCAACCCATCGATACCCCGCTGCTCTTTTCCGGCTTTTCGCAGGAGACGCTCGATCGCTTCGGTGATCGCTTCCGCGCGCTGGGCCTCACTCCCGTCGCCGGTCTTGGCGG
>CAXTWP010000077.1:833-1464 GCA_964247945.1 uncultured Acidobacteriaceae bacterium
CAAATGGCGGGGCGTGACCTGGTAAAACGCGGGCCGTCGCCGGTCTTGGCGGCAGCAGCCCCGGGACGGCGCAGCCCGAGCCGCTGATCCCCGGCTCCGCCGTCAGCGCGGTCTTCGTGCGCGGCGATCTTTCGATGGCCGGCACCTGCACCGTCACCTACGTGGACGCGGCGCGCCTGCTCGCCTGCGGACATCCCATCACCCAGGCCGGTCCGATCTCGATGCCGATGACCAAGGCGGCGGTCCTCGCCACACTGGCCTCGCCGCTCAACGCCTTCAAAATCATCAACACCACGGAGACGGTCGGCTCCTTCGTCCAGGACCGGGCCGCCGCCATCGCGGGCAGCTTTGGACGTGAGGCTCGCATGATCCCCGTGGCGGTGGAGGTAACGGGGGCGGGCAGACCTTCCACCGTTCACTTTGAGGTCGTCGACGATAAGCAGATTACCCCCAACACTATGCTCATTACGGTGTACCAGGCGCTTCAGGGCACCAACGGTGCTGCCGCTGAGCAGAGCTATCGCCTTTCCGGCACCCTTTCGATCGCCGGACAACCGAAGGTCACCCTCGCCGGCGTCATGGCTCCAAATGCCTTCAACAGCGGAGCCATCAACGCCGCCCTCTACATCGG
>CAXTWP010000077.1:1474-8042 GCA_964247945.1 uncultured Acidobacteriaceae bacterium
GCGCGCCGCCCCGGACCCCTGCGCGGCCGCGTCTCGGATGGTGCAACGCGCGACCGCCTCATTGCCCCCCCGCCGTCACCGGCCCATTCCCTGAGCCTCGGCGACACTGTCGCCTCCCTGAACCGCACTCACCCTAACGACCGCCTGTACGTTACCCTTCTTGACCGCTCCGCCCAGGCCCTTCTCCAGACGGGCCCGCTTCAGCAGCTTCCTCTTTCCATGGCCAACGTCCTTGATCCTCTCAAGGACACTCAGCAGCTGCAACTTACCGGAGAGAGCGCTGTTCCGTTGGCCTTTGCCGAGACCGGCTATGCCGCTACCGCCTCGCAAGTGCTCCGTCTGGTGATCCGCTAAGCGTCTCCGGCGGAGGGATCGTCGCGCACTCGCTCCAAGCCGCGCATTCCCGCTCTACGAGAACTGCGAGATTTTTGCCGGACCGCGGCCCGTTGTCCGCAAAAGCCTCCGCCCGCCTGATGTAGCATGAGAGTGTTGCCCAGCCCTCGCTGGGAGAATAAAAGGATACGAGGCTCATGAGTGAAATCCACGGTCTGGCGGTGCACGCGGCCGGTGCACAGTTGCTCGGCTATAAATACGAGGCAGGGGAGCTCAAGCCGGACGAGGTCGAGATCCGCATCTCCCACTGCGGCGTCTGCCACTCCGATGTCAGTCTTATCGACAACGACTGGGGCAACAGCAAATACCCCTTCATCCCGGGCCATGAGATCGTGGGCACCGTCACTGCCGTAGGCTCGGATGTGCGCGATCGGACCACCGGAGAACGTGTCGGCGTGGGCTGGCAGGCGGATAGCTGCGGTACCTGTGAGTGGTGCCGCCAAGGCGAAGAGCAGCTCTGCGCAAAACGCCGGCCGACCTGCATCGGCCGCAACGGTGGCTATGCCGACGCCATCCGCGTTAACGCCAGGTTTGCCGTTCCCGTGCCTGAAAGCCTTGAAAGCGAGAATGTCGCACCGCTGCTCTGCGCCGGCATCACGGTCTACAGTCCCCTGCGGAACCATAATGTCCGCCCCTCATCGCGCGTGGGCGTCGTGGGGATCGGCGGCCTCGGCCACCTGGGGGTCCAGTTCGCAAAGACGTTTGGAGCGGAGGTCACCGCCTTTTCCACTTCGAAGGACAAGGAAGCCGAGGCGCTCTCGCTCGGCGCGCACCACTTTATCAATACACGCGATACGGGCGCCCTGAAAAAAGTGTCCGGCTGCTTTGACTTTATTCTTTCCACCGTCTCGGCGGACCAAGACTGGCCCGGCCTCGTCAATGCTCTCCGGCCCAAGGGCAGCCTTTGCATTGTCGGCGTGCCACCCTCACCGGTTCAACTTCAGGCCTTCCCTCTTATCGGTGGTCATAAAAGTGTCGCCGGCAGCGCCATCGGGAGCCCTCAGGACATCCACGAGATGCTTGACGTAGCCGCTCGCCACAACGTCAAGGCGATCACCGAGCGCTTTCCCATGGCCAAAGCGAACGACGCTGTCGCCAAGGTGAAACGAAACCAGGTCCGCTACCGCGCCGTGCTTGCCAACTAACGATTGTTACGCCGCTTCGCCGCGCGGGGTAGACCCGGTATTTAAGCCGCAAGCCCGGCGCGGACGCGCTGCATGGCAGCCAGATAGAAGTGCAGGTTGTGGATGGAGTTGAGGGTGGCGGCCAGAGGTTCCCCCGAGGCGTAGAGGTGGCGCAGGTAGGCGCGGGTGTAGCGTCCGCAGACCGTGCAGGAGCAGGCGGTGTCGATGGGCAATTGGTCTTCAGCATAGTCCTTCTTTTTGATGTTGATTCGGCCTTGCGAGGTGAACAGGAGGCCGTGACGAGCCGAGCGGGTGGGCAGGACGCAGTCCATCATGTCGACGCCCATGCGGGCGTACTCTTCGATCTCCTCAGGGTAGCCGATGCCCATGACGTACCGGGGTTTGTCTTTAGGGAGCACCTCAAGAGTGCGGGCGATCATCTCGCGGGTGACCTCGCGGGGTTCGCCGACGGCGAGGCCGCCGATCGCGTAGCCGGGGAGGTCAAGGTCGACCAGGCGGAGGGCGGACTCGCGGCGGAGATCGGCATACATGCCGCCCTGGACGATGCCGAAGAGGCTTTGGGTCTTGCCGTCGCGCTCGGCGAACCAAGGAACGCGGTGCTTGTGGGCCTCGAGGTGGTTTTTGGACCGCAACGCCCAGGCATGGGTGAGGCCCATGGAGTCGCGGGTGCGCTCCCAGGTTGCGGGGGTTTCTACGCACTCGTCGAAGACCATGGCGATGTCCGCGCCTAGGGCGATCTGGATTTCGATGGAGTGCTCGGGGGAGAAGAAGTGCCTGCTGCCGTCAAGATGGGAGCGGAACTCTACGCCGTCTTGGGTGATCTTGCGCAGGGTGCTGAGGGAGAAGACCTGGAAGCCGCCGGAGTCGGTGAGCATGGGGCGTTGCCAGGCCATGAAGCGGTGGACGCCGCCGAGATGGCGGATCAGTTCGTGGCCGGGACGGAGGTAGAGGTGGTAGGTGTTGGCGAGGATGATCGTCGCGCCGGTGGCTTCGGGGCCAATGGTTTCAAGCAGGCTCTGGGGCACGGCCTTGACCGTGGCGGCGGTGCCAACGGGCATGAAAACGGGCGTCTCGACGACCCCGTGGGGGAGCATAAGCCGCGCGCGTCGGCCGCCGCTTGCCGCCGTGTTGCTGATCTCGAAGGCGAGAGACATTCGTTTGATTGTAGAAGCAGCGGCGCTCCTGCAACCGTCAGGCGGAGGCCGGCCTGGGCGGCCGGACCGCCTCGGCGACGATCAGCGAGGCGACCAGACAGACGGCGGCCGTAAAAAACGCGGTGCCGGGCGCGTTGACCAGGGCGCGACTGCCCGCAGTGCGGCTGAAGATGTAGGTGAAGAGCGCCGGGCCGATGAGGCCGCCGATGCCACGCAGGCTGTTGACCGCGCCTTGCATCTGGCCCTGCTCGGCGGGGCCTACCTGTCGCGACATGATGCTCTGCGCGGTGGGCCAGACGAAGGACATGCCGTTCAGGATAGGAATCGCGGCCCAGATCAGCATCCCTGTCTTCGACAGCCCGAAGAGCGTATAGCCGGTCGCGCCCAGCAGCAGACCGACCGAGATGGCACCACGCTCCCCGAGCGCCGCGACCACGCGCTTGACCAGGAGCGCCCCGTACAACCCCGACATCAGCCCGACCAGAGCCAGCGACAGACCGACCGTGCGGTCCGTCCAATGGAACCGGTAGTCCGCGTACAGCACATAGACGCTCATCAATGACTGCTGCGATAGATAGCCGAGCACCAGCAGTGCGGACAGGCCGATCAGCACCTTGTTGCGCCCCAGCAGCCCGAAGGAGCCGATCGGGTTTGCGCGCTTCCAGGAGAACGGACTGCGATGGGCCGAGATCAATGACTCCGGCAGCACGAAGAGACCATAGAGGCCATTGACCAGGCTGAGGCCGCCCGAGACCCAGAACGGCAGCCGGGGGTTGACGCCGCCCAGGATACCGCCGAGCGCCGGTCCCAGGACGAAGCCCATGCCGAAGGCCGCGCCCAGCATACCGAACGCACCGGCGCGCTTCTCGGCCGGGGTGACGTCGGTCATGTAAGCCATCGCCGTGGGCACGCTTGACGCGGTGAGGCCGGAGATGACGCGGCCGACAAAGAGCCAGGAGAGCGCCGGTGCCCACGCCATCAACAAGTAATCGAGCCCCAGGCCGAAGTTCGACAGCAGCACGACCGGGCGTCGGCCGAAGCGGTCCGAAAGCGATCCAAGCACCGGCGAGAAGAAGAACTGCATTCCGGCGAAGACGGTTCCGAACAAACCCAGCATCTGGGCGGCGCGCGAAACGTCGCCGGCGAGGAAGTTCTCGATCAGCCGCGGCAGCACTGGGGCGATCATGCCCATGGCCAGCATATCAAGCGTGACCGTAAGGAAGATAAAGGTGGCCGCGGCCCGATGCTTGCCGGTGGGCGGTTCCGGGCGTTGCTCGGCCGAGGAAGCTGCGGGGAGTTCCGTCTCCGGAATCGCCTGGACGAGGTTCTCGCGGATGGCACCGTCGGACAGGGCATGGCCCGGACCGGACCCTCGGTCAGTATGGTTCATGAGGCCAGTTTAGCAGCGGCTTCCGGCCGCTCAGGGCTTCGTTGCCGGCTACGGCTTGCGTGCTACAGCAAAATGGTCTTTCTCCTGCCAGACAGGCTGTGCCGCGGTGGGGTCCTGGAGTTTATACATGGTGGCTTTCAGCTGGTCTCGCTCCAACTCGAACTTGATGTAGTGGAAGACGGGGAAGTTCGGGTCCTGGTAGAAGTCCTGCGGGGTGCGCTCCACAAAGTAGGGATGCGCGCCGCCACCGCCCGAGACGAGATAGGTAACGTCGCCGACGATCGCGCGCTCGTAGCTGTGGATGTGGCCGGCGGTAACGACAAAGCGGGCGTGCGCGATTGCGGCAACGCCGGTCAGATAGTCGCGAAGCGCTATCTCGTTGGGCCGAGGATTGTGGTCGACCTCGATGTGAGTCTGGATGTCGGCGACGGGCGGATGGTGAAGGGCGATCATGACGAAGTCGACCGACTTGGGGAGGGCCGCAACCTGGGCCTTCAGCCAATCCATCTGGCGGCTGCCTTCGAGCAGCGGAAGGGTGCTGTCGAGTTGGATCAGGTAGAGGCGGGAGCCGAGGGCCACGGAGTACCAGCGGCGGTTTTTAAGCTCAGGAAAGTTGGCCCACCAGTTCTGGACACCCTGGGCCTCGCCGCCCGCGATCTCGTGGTTGCCCATGGCGGGGTAGACGCGGAGATGTGCGGCGCGCCAGGGCGCGGTTTCGGTGACGTAGTTGGCGTAGTCTGCGGCGTCGCTGCCCCGGTACGGCACGTCGCCGGAGAGCTGAAGAGCGTCGGCGTGTTCGGAGGCGATCTTGTCGACGAGCAGCTTGCGGGCTTTCGGGTCGGCGATGGTCGTGTTGCCGGGGTCGTGGAAGCGCATATCACCGTAGCCGATGACGGTGACGTGCTGCGAGAGTTGGGCATCGGGCACTGTGAAGGTGGGACCGGCGGTCGCCAGCAGGCTGGCGTCACCGGTCTGCGCGACCAGCGCGGGCAACGCGGTCAGCGCGAGGAGGAGAACGTACTTCAGAGTCTGCATAGACGCCAGTATAAGGAACTCCGGATTACAGGAGGGTTTACTTTGCCGCCGCGGACGCGGGCACCGGTGCGGGCGGTGGCGCGATGCCGAGGTGTTTGTCGTACCAGTCGAACCAGCGCTGGTAGCGGTCGCGGATGAAGCTGGGACGAGTGAAGCCATGGAACTGGCCGGGGTAGACGATGAGGCCGGCCTCGACGCCGGTGCTCTTGAGGGCCTGGTACATCTGTTCGCCGCCGATCAGGGTGACATTGAAGTCCTTGTCGCCGCCCATGAACAGGGTGGGGGTCTTAATGCGATCGACGTGAAAGAAGGGGTAAGAGAGCTTGATGTACAGCTCGGGGTTCTTCCAGGGCGGGCCAAGTTCGTTGTCGTACTGAAGGATGTACTGGTCCGCGCCGTACATGCCGAAGAGGTTGGCGGTGCCGGCACCGCTGGAGGCGGCCTTGAAGCGGGTGGTTGAGGCGATCATGTAGTCGGTGAGGATGCCGCCGTAGCTCCAGCCGCCGATGACGAGGCGGTTCGGGTCAATACTGCCGGTGGCGACGGCCGCGTCCACGGCGGCCAGGAGGTCGAGGACTTCCTTGTTGCCCCAATCGGCGGAGATGGTTTCGGAGTACTCGTGGCCTCGGCCTGTGCTGCCCCGGTAGTTGACGTTGAGCATGGCATAGCCGTGCGCCGCGAAGAGCTGGCGGTCGGGGCGGAAGCCATGCGCATCCTGGGCCGTGGGGCCGCCGTGGATGAAGAGCACCACGGGCACCTTGGTACCCGGCGTGTAGTTGAGCGGCATCGTCAGCAGGCTGTGAACCTCGTTGCCGTCCCTGGCCTTGGTGGAGAGCAGTTCGGTAGGGGCGAGTTGCAGGGTCGCAAGCAGGGCGTCGTTGTGGGTGGTGAGCTTGCGGAGGGTGGTGCCTTCAAGTGCGTAGATTTCAGGGGAGGTGGCGTCCGTGGTCCAGAGCAGCGCGGTGTGACCGGCGGCCTGGTTGAGCCCGTTGGCGGAGCCGGGTTCAAGCGTGAGGCGGGTGGGCTTGGCGGGCGCTCTGGCGAACGGAAAGGACGCGGCGTAGTCCACCTGATCGTCGGAGAGGGTGGTGAGCAGGGCGCTTCCGTCGGCGGTGAAGACCGGCGAACTGACGTTGTTGTCGGCGGCGGCGGAGACGAGGACAGTGGGGCCACCCGCGGCGGGCACGACGGCAAGCCGCGAGGCGTTATAGGCGGTGTAGTGCTTGGCGAGTCCCTGGCGAAAAGCGATGAGCTTCGAGTCGGGACTCCACGCGAGCGGGCCGGAGTCTTCGCCGGAGAAGGTGGTGAGCCGGCGGGGCGCGGAGCCGGGCTTGGCATCGACCACAAAAAGGTCGTCGTTGGCGGAGCGGTCGGGGTCGGGAGCGTCGGGATTGCCGACAAAGGCGATCAGGCTGCCGTCGGGCGACCACTCGGCCTCGCGCTCGGGGTAC
>CAXTWP010000077.1:8052-11386 GCA_964247945.1 uncultured Acidobacteriaceae bacterium
GGGTACTTGTCGTCGTTGGTGAGCTTGGTCAGCTTTTTGGTGGCAGTGTCGAAGAGGAAAAGGCGCTCGTGTTTGCCGCTCGTGAGATAGCCCTGGATGTCCTGCTTGAAGTGATAGCGATCAAGGACGATGGGTTTGGGCGGTTTGGGTTTGGCGGCTTTGTCCTTATCTGTCTTGTCGTCGTCCGGCTCGTCTTTGGGCGTGAGGGTCAGGAGCAATTGTTTAGAGTCGGGCGACCAGCGGAAGCCGCTGAGGTCTTCCTTCACATCGGTGAGTTGCTGCGCCTCGCCGCCGCGCCGGTCGAGCAGCCAGACTTGTGAGCCTTTGGCCTTGCCGGGACGCGAGGAGGTGAAGGCGAGGTACTTGCCGTCGGGACTCCACCGCGGCGAGCCGACGGATTCGGGACCAAAGGTAAGCTGGATGTCCTGCTTACCGTCCCAGCTCACCATCCAGAGGTCGGAGGCGTTCTTGTCCTCGGCGATATCGGTGCGGGATAGAGTGTAGGCGATCCACTGACCGTCAGGGGAGAGCTCGGGCGCGCCGACGCGGACGAGCTTTTGGAGGTCGTCGAGGGTCATGCCGTGTTTGGGGGCCTGGGCTGCGGCGGAGTAGACGAGCAGAAGCACGGAGAGGCAAGTAGGCAGACTGAATCGCATTGCGGGAGTGTAACAGGGGCTGATTGGTTGCCGGCTGCTGAGGTGACAAACAGCAGATTTCCGAAGGAAGGACAAACAAGAAAGCCACTGCAACGACTGGGGCTAAGGGAGTTGAGCGAGCAGTCCTGCGATGGTGAGGCCGGTGGTGGGGTGGCGCAGGCCTGGCGCAATGTCTGCCAGAGGTTGGAGGACGAAGCGGCGCTCGGTCATGGCGGGGTGGGGAAGGATTAGTTCAGGAACAGTGATGATGAGGTCGTCGTAGAGGAGGAGGTCGAGGTCCAGGGCGCGTGGTCCTTTCGGGATGGCTTGATTGCGATCACGGCCGAGGGCCTGTTCGATTGCTAACAGACCATCAAGCAGAGGCAGTGGAGCAAGGCTTGTTTCGAGTAGAAGCGCGGCGTTGAGGAAACGCGGCTGTTCGAGGTAGCCGATGGGCGCGGTGTCGTAGAAAGGCGAGACGGCCTGGACTGTTCCCAAGTCGGCGACGTGGGTTATCGCTTCACGCAAGGTGACCTCGCGATCGCCGAGGTTTGAGCCAAGGGCCACGGCAGCTTTGTGGGTCGCTTCGCCCTCCGCTTGATGCGTCATGGCTCGCTAGGCTAGTGCGGTTTGGAGGTGCGCCATGGAGCGCTCAGTTGAAGGCGCGGGCACATCGTCATAGCCGTGGACTAGCTCCCAGGCGGATCGGTCGCGGAGCAGGCGTTGGACGAGGGCGGTGTGCATGGCGTGCCCGGCGCGCTCGGCGACGACGCGGCCTTCGATTCGGCGGCCGGCAAGTGCAAGATCGCCGATCAGGTCGAGAACCTTATGGCGGACGAACTCATCGGAAAAGCGGAGCGGGCCGTTTTCGACGCCGTGTTCGCCGATGAGAATAGCGCAGGCCGGGGAGGCTCCGCGAATAAGGCCCATATTGCGGAGCATGGCCTCATCGCGCCGGAAGCCGAAGGTACGCGCCGGAGCGATGTGCCGGATGTAGTCGCCGACGGCGAGGTCACCCGAGAAGCTGCCGAAACCGATGGGCGCGGGAAAGTCGATGGTGTACTCAATGGTATAGCCCGTGCCTGGATAGACGCCGATGAACTTTCCGCCATCGCGGACTTCGAGCGGCTTGAGGATGCGGAGGTACTCGCGGCGGCGGCGCTGAATTTTTCGGCCGACGCGCTGGAAAGCCTCCACATAGGGCAGAGCACTGCCGTCGAGGATGGGGACTTCCAGGTTATCGACCTCGACGATGACGTTGTCGACACCGAAACCGATGAGCGCGGAGAGCAGATGCTCGGTGGTCTGGATAAGAACGCTTTGACGCATCAGGCTGGTCGCGTAGCTGACTTTGGCGACGTTGCGCCCGATCGCGGGTATTTCGAAGTTGTCAAGATCTATGCGACGGAAGACGATGCCGGAACCGGCGGGAGCGGGGATAAGTCTCATGGCGACCTCGGCCCCGCTGTGGAGACCGACACCATGGAAGGCGATCTCGGACCGGATTGTCTGCTCGTAGTGAGCGCCCATTGCCACCTATCAATCCTTGCGTAGGATACAGGGGAACTTAGCGGGCGGCTATGTGTTCAATTTGCCACAGTATGGGATGGTGTTAACTGTTTGAGTGCCGGTCACAGGCAGGCGTAGGATGCCACGTATGAACATGCAGCGGATGGCGGAGGCTGTCGCGGCGAAGAGCGGATGGTTGGAGAAGCTGCTGCGGGAGCTGGTGGCGATAGAAAGCCCGACTGAGGTGCCGGAGGCCGTGAACGCGGCCATGGAGTATGTGGCCGGTATCGCAAAGGGGCTGAGTGGCCGGGTGAAGGTGTACCGGCAGACGACGTTTGGGGACGTGTATGCGCTTCGGTTTGGACAGGCGCGGGCTGGGACCAAGCCGTTGCTGCTGCTGGGGCACCTGGATACAGTCTGGCCGACGGGAACGCTGAAGACGATGCCGTGGCGGCGAGCGGAGGGTCGGCTCTTGGGACCGGGAGTGCTGGACATGAAGGCGGGCGTGGCGATGGCGCTGACGGCCCTGAGTGTACTGCGGGAGCTGGGCGTGCCGCGGCCGGTCACGTTGCTGCTGAATAGTGAAGAGGAGTTAGGCAGCCCCGTGTCGCGGCCGATCACGGAGCGGCTGGCGCTGGAATCGGCGGCGGTGTTTGTGCTGGAGCCGGCGCAGGGCGTTGCGTACAAGACGGCGCGGAAGGGCGTCGGGCAGTACACGCTGCGGGTGGAAGGCGTGGCCGCTCACGCGGGAGTGGATTTTGAGAGTGGCCACTCGGCGGTGCTGGAAATGGCGCGGCTGATCGAGACGGTGTCGGGTTTCACGGAGCTGTCCACCGGGCGCACGGTTAACTGCGGTTGGGTGAGTGGAGGTACGCGATCAAATGTTGTGGCGGCGGCGGCGGTCTGCGAGGTGGATGTCCGGATCGCCAGAGCTTCGGATGCGTCGCGGGTGGAGAGGCTGTTTGGGAGGTTGCGCGTGAGCGATCCCGCCTGCGGGCTTACGGTGACGGGCGGGATCAACCGGCCGCCGATGGAGCGGAAGGCGGCGACGGTGGCGTTGTTCAAGCAGGCGCGACGGCTGGCGGCGGAGCTGGGATTTGTGCTGGAAGAGGCGGCCACCGGCGGGGGCTCTGATGGAAATTTTACCGCGGCGCTCGGCGTGCCGACGCTCGATGGGATGGGTGCGGTGG
>CAXTWP010000078.1:0-3779 GCA_964247945.1 uncultured Acidobacteriaceae bacterium
ATCGTACACAGTCGATCCGATCCGCACCACCGCGCCGCCGAGCAAGGCGGCGTCTTCATGGTAGCTGGCCCGCACCCGACCACCGGCCAGCTTGGCCACTTCAGCTTCCAATTGCGCGCGGTCGTCGTCGTTCAGCGGCCGAGCGCTGGTAATCTCCGCCTCCGCGATGCCTGAGTCTTCGTCGGCCACGAGTTCGTACTCGGCGAGAATCTCGTTTAACGACGCCAGCCGATGATGGTCCATCACCACCGCAATGAAGTTCCGCACCTCGCGGAACATCCCAGTTCGTTCGGCGATGGCATCAAGCAGCCGCAGCTTCTGCTCTTCCGGGATGGAAGGATCGAGCAGCACCTCATGAAGGTCGGGACTGCCCGCCAACGTGCCGGCAAAGTCGCGCATCTGCTGCTGAGCCGCGGCTACATCAAAGTTCTTGGCCGCCGCGACCTGGGCAAAGGCGTGGGCATACCGGGGAGCGAAGACGACCGCCATCAGTTCCGTCCTCCCTTGTCGCCTTCGCCGAGTCGCCGGGCGAAGCTTTGGATCAGCAGCCGGTCGGTCTCAGCATTGATCGTCAGCCTGCGACCTGCCTGCTCGATGGCCAACTCTGCCGCGTAGCGCTGCAACTGGCGGTGCGCCTGGACGGTTGCGACGGCAATCTCCTGCTCAGCCGCATCAAGAATCTTCTTCTTCTCATCTTCAACCGAGGTTCTGATACGCTGCTCTTCGAGCGCAATGTCTTTATCCGCCTGGGCCTTCATGGCGGCAATCTCGCCATCCAGCTTCGCGAGACGTGCCTCGACGCTGCCAAGCCGCGCGTTCGCTTCTTCGGTCGCGGTACGCGCATCAACCAGCTGTTTCTGAATCGCGGTATTGCGGTTGCGGAAGGTCTTCGGCAGAGCTTTTACAAGAAACCAGCCGAGAAGCACCGCGAGCACGACAAAGTTTCCCACCTCAAAGGCGGTGGCCGATTGATCGGGAGTCAACCCCAGCTTCGCCCCAAACGCGCGTACCGAAGGCGACTTACGATACGTTGCCGTCTCATCCTCTTCGCCCTGGTTTGCTTCGGGCGACTGAGCCGCAGGCGTACTTTGGGAACCGGACGTCTGAGCATGAACGCTCGTCTGAGCATCAACGCGCGTCACCGGAGCAAGCCACAAGGCCGCAAACAGCAGCACGGCAAAGATTTTGCGGGGAAGAAAGTCTCTCATTGAGATGCCTCCGCGGAGGCGATGCCTGCGGGCAGCACTGCACGAAGAATTTGCGCGCTCAACTCCGCGCTCGCGCTCTCAATCTGCTGCCGCGCACCCACTATGCCCTGCTCAATCTCCTGGCGCGCGCCGCGCACCTTCTCCTGCGTCGCGGTCCGTGCCTGGTCCAGAGCCGCCTCCCGCTCCGCGGCCCATTGTTTCAGCTTCTTATCGCGCGCCTCGAAGATCTCCCGCTTGGCCGCACGTACCTTGTCTTCGTACACAGCTGTCTCGGCTTCGGCGGCCGTAATCGCCCCGTGCGCCTGCTCGACCGCACCCGTGGTCCGCGCCCGCCGTTCGGCCAGCACACGGCCCAGCGGGCGGCGTACCAGCAGGCCGTAGGCAATCACCAGTAGGATGAATAGAACCATGGTCGGCACAGAGCCGAGCACAAGCTCTCCAAGTTGTCTGAGTATCTGATCCATGAAATGTGAGTGAAGCCTTGATACCGTCGTAGAGATGAAGTCTAGGAGGTTTACAGCGAGTGCAAAGCACTTGGAGGCTCTTGCGGTACTCCTCTTTCTAGCAAACGACGGTTGCGAGTGTCAAACAAGTGCGTCGATAATCGTTCCCTCCGCGCGCTCATCGAACGGAGCCGGAATGGAACCCATCTTTTCCTACTTTGGACTCCACGTTGACCGAATCAGGATTTCACATCGCTTAGGATTGACTTCCCTGCCGACGCGCTTAGAATAGGGATATGCCACGACCTTATGTTCTGGGTCGTACAAACCGCGTGACCCGGGACTCCACCTCCGCTCCCCGTCAGGCGGTTTGTACTTTAAAGTGATGGCTCGCTACGTCGTCCAAGATGCCCCCTCATCGTGCTGCCGCTATCGGGATACCCAGGTCACCCGCCGGTGGGATCGTTTGCGAGTTAGCCCATTGACGTTGCACGGCGCGCAGGCGATCGATGCGGGTCAGCCAGAGGTTGAGAGTAAGGTCGTAGCGGGCCAGGTTGTCGCGGAGGAAGTACGGGCGCTGGGTGCGGAGCCAGAGGCTCTCGTACAGGTCGCGCATCAGGGCATATTGGTTGCGCAGGTCTTGGAGCTTGCCATTGACGGCGTTGATGTTGCCGAGCTCGCGGGCTACGTCGGCGCGATCGTCCTTGTTCTTTGAGCTTTGCAGGGCGGAGGCGTGGGCGTAAGAGGCGGCGATCTCGTCGGTAAGCTGGAACTTGAAGCCGATCAGATCGATGCGACGGGCACCGAGGTCGAGCGCGTCCAACGCGTCCTGCTCACGCAGGTTTGGGTTGGCGTTGCGGGACTCGGCAACCAGGGTGATGGCGCGTTCGGCGTGAAGGCGGACCTCGGACAGGATGGGCCGGATCTGGCCCAGTTCGCGCTGGCCGTCGACGGACCAGGGGTCGATCCAGAAGACGAGGTCCGAGGCGTCGGTCTTCAGCGGAGAGTCGTGGAGGAGCTGGTGAGCGGCCATCAACTCCTTCTGCGCCTGGTCGATTTTGCCTGTGGTGTCGCCGTGGAACACCGCGCCGTAGCTCGCTTGAAAGGTGGGTATGCTAGATTCCCCTTTGTGCCAGGCGGCCTCCGCGCCGAACAGAAGTCCGTACCAGTTGCTGCTGGCGATGCCCTCGCCGTCGTCATTCCAAAGCGTGTTCAGTTGCCCGCTGGCACCGGCGGCCTGACCCTGCGCGGTGAACTGCTGGATGTTCGGCAGAGCGTTATTCCAGTTGGGGTACACGCGCGACCAATTATTGATGCCCGGCGCGACCCAGGTCTCCATTCCGGCGTTGGTGAAAGGGGTGATCCATTTGGCAAATCCCTTAGGCTGAGGGCTGTACTCCCAGGCGAGCGCGATGGTGGTCTGCTTAAAGCTGGGCGAAAGCTGCTTGACCAGGTCGGGCGCATGCATGGCGATGTCGCCCCAGAAGAGCAACTTCCGGTGAAGCGGGGCGAGCTCGGCAACGATAGTCTGCATCGTGTCGAGATAGACTTTGTCCAGGCCGTCCCGATCGACTGCGGCCTTGGTCTGGCCCTTGCCGAGCTCGACGGTCTCGTCGGCACCAAGGTGGAGGAAGGGCCCCGGGTAGACCTGCGCCAGCTCGGTAAACATCTGGTGAGTAAGCTTCAGGGCTTCCGGCTGGCCAGGGGCGAGTACCTGGCCATGCGGGGTCTCCGACAGCGAGGCGTACTGTTCCCAGTTGAGCAGGTAATGTAGATGGCCGAAGACCTCCTGCTCGGGAATGATGGTCACATGGTACTGGGTGGCGTAGGCTACGAGTTCGCGCGCCTGGGCCTGGGTGAAGGTGCCTCCGGGCGGGGCCATCAGAGGCAGCCCGGTGTACTGCATGGTGTGCTCAAAGTAGGGGGAGTAGACGTTAACCTTGAAAGCCGCGAGGGTACGAATGAGTTTCTTCTGGAAGTCGAGGGTAGGCATTGGGCCGCGGGAGAGGTCGTCGGAGAGGCCGCGGTACTTCATGGCGGGCCAGTCGCGGATGGCGGCGGTGTGGAGAACGGCGTTAGTGCCGGTGCCCTCAATAAACTGCTTGAGGGTCTGGACGCCGTAGAAGAG
>CAXTWP010000078.1:3789-11135 GCA_964247945.1 uncultured Acidobacteriaceae bacterium
ATAGAAGAGGCCGGCGGCGTTAGCTCCCGTGACGGTAACGCCGCCGGGGCCGGCGGCGATGGTATAACCCTCGGCCTGGGCTTCGGCGGGCAGGCCGGTTGCGGCATGGATGAGGGTGAGGGCGAGACCGGAGCCGGGGCGGATGCTGCGCTCTTCAAGGGTGGCGTTGAGGTCTTCGCGGGTAAAGCGGTCTTCGGAGTCGGCGGCGCAGGTGGCGCAGACGATGTGGACGCCGCCGTTGAGAGGAACGGTGGCGGTGGCGCGGACCTCGCGAGGGACGGGAATAAGGTGAGGACTCTCCCCGGCGGTTTGGGCGTGGACGAGCTTGGGAGCCAGAAGTACTAGCGCGAAGGCGGCTTGCGAGAGTGTTCGGAGGCGGAAAAGGGCCATACGCTACGGTACATGAGCCTTGCGCTTTCAGAACTGGAGGAAGCGTGATGATGAAAGGGACTTCGGAACGGTCCCATCTTGATATGGGAAGTCAATTACGAGTTAATTCCCTCCCGATTATTCTTACATTCACACAAATCTGGGAGTATGGAACCACTCAGAGCAGAGGAAAGCACGGTCGGTGAAGGGCTGATTCTTGCGTACGTTACCCTGCCTGTTTTGACTTTTTGTGAGAGGTTCCATGACCAAGCAATTACTGGCTGCCGTTGCCATGATGTTAATCGCAGGATCAATGTCGGTACCGGCGCAGAGCGCGTCTACGGGAGCGAAGAAAAGCTCAAAGACGCACAGGAAAGCCACCCCGAAAGCCCATGTGGAAAGCGCCATGGAGCGGCAAATCCGCGAACTGCGCGAGCAAATGCAGAGCCAGCAGGCGCAGATCGATGCCCTGAAGCAGATGAACGCGGATAAGGACGCGAAGCTGGCGAGCGCGGCGGCCGATGCCCAGGCGGCGAACACGGCCGCGGCCACCGCCACGGCACAGGCACAGAGCGTCAGCACCAGCGTTCAGGCGAACACGGACGCGATCACGGCGGTGAACTCGACGGTGAGCGATCTAAAGGTGGCGAACACCGGGCTGGCGCAGACCATCAGCGATACCAGGAAGGACCTGACCTCGGCGATCGAGTCACCTTCGGCAATGCACTACAAGGGCGTGACCATCACGCCGGTAGCCTTCTTCGCGTTTGAAGGTGTGTATCGCGGCCGGTCCATCAACTCGGATATCAACACCCCCTTCAACACCACGCCCTTCCCAGGATCGAACCAAGGGCATATCAGCGAACTGAACTTCTCCGGCCGGCAGAGCCGTCTGGGCGGCCTGTTCGAAGGCAAGGCGTCCACCTTCAAGCTGTCGGGCTACTTTGAAACCGACTTCCTGAGCGCGGCTGCCAGCTCGAACAACAACCAGTCCAACAGCTACGCGCTTCGCGTACGTCAGATATGGGGCAAGGCGGAGACGGAGAAGGGCTTCGGCGTAACCGGCGGCCAGACCTGGTCGCTGGTCACGGAGAACGGCAAGTCCACCGATGTGCGGACGGAAAAGCTGCCAAACACGGTTGACCCCCAATATATGGTCGGATTCAACTGGTCGCGGCAGCCGACGTTCAGGCTCCAGCAAAAATTCGGCAGCCCGAACACCATGGGCGGCTTTACAGTGGCGATGTCGCTTGAACAGGCGCAGACACAATTGGCCACAGCGGCAAACGCGCCAGCCAACTTCATCTTCGGCGGTTTAGGCCAGGGCGGCGGTCTGTATAACGCCTTCAACGGAACCTATGCCAACAACATTGCGCCGGATGTCATGGTCAAGGCCGCGTTTGACGGGCCGAAGGCCCATTTGGAGCTTGGCGGTCTCGCCCGCTTCTTCCGCGACGAATACGCTCCGCTGGTCTTCAACGCGGCGGGCGTCGGCACCCCTACGCCCAACGTGATTGCCAAGGATACGAAAGTCGGCGGCGGTGTCTTCGGCAGCGCGCGTGTCTCCGCGAGCAAGTTCCTTGACGTAGCGGCGCAGGGCATGGCAGGCGACGGTACGGCCCGTTACGGTTCATCGCAGCTGGGTGACGTAACAGTCCATCCGGATGGAACGCTGGAGCCGATCCGCAACTACCATGGGCTGTTCTCGCTCGAAACGCACCCCGCACCGAAGCTCGATGTGTATGCGTACTTCGGCGCGGAGTACAACCAGCGTACGGTCTACGTCACACCTGCGGGCCTACTTGCCGGCTATGGTGTGGCGAATGCCAACGACACCGGTTGCTACGCTCTGACGCTGGGCACGGTAGTCAACAACGGAGCTTCCGGATCACCCGCCGCAGTTGCCAACTGTTCTTCGCCGACGAAGATCATTGAGGAAGGCATGACGGGCTTTACGTATCGTGCTGTCAACAACCCAAAATACGGCCGTCTGCAGTATCAGGCGACATATAGCTACCTAACCAAGACAACCTGGAACGGGGTGCTTGCGGGCACCTACAACACACCTTCGGCAGTCTACGGCGCGGGACGCGCAACGAACGGTATGGTCCACGTGAGCATGCGCTACTACCTTCCGTAAGGGTCCACGCAGGTCGTAAGAGGCACCTCTTCATGGAGGTGCCTCTTTCATTTGCATCGCATAGACTGTCATGCAGGAGTGTATGCGATGTTGGACATGAACCGATTATTCCCAGCGGAGAGTACCGCGCGAACCATCGCGGCCCGGCTGTATCCCGGCATCCGGGACCTGCCGATCATTAGCCCGCATGGCCACACGGATGCCCGATGGTTCGCCGACAACAAGCCCTTCCCCAATCCCGCGGCACTCTTCATCCAACCCGATCACTACATCTTCCGAATGCTGTACTCGCAGGGGATTTCGCTCGAATCGCTGGGGGTGCCCGACGCGCAGGGTCGGCAGACGGCGGACCCGCGGGAGGTGTGGCGCATCTTCGCGGCCAACTACTTCCTGTTTCGCGGCACGCCCACCCGGCTTTGGTTCGACTATGTCTTCGAGAACGTCTTTGGGCTGACGGAGCGGCTGCGGCCGGAGAACGCGGATGCCCTCTACGAGGCCATCGCGACGAAACTCGACCAACCGGACCTCCTCCCGCGGGCCTTGTTCGACCGGTTCAAAATTGAAGTGCTCGCGACGACCGACTCGCCGCTGGACTCTCTCGCGGCGCACCAAGCAATCCGCGAGTCTGGGTGGAGCGGGCGCGTGTTGCCGACGTTTCGTCCCGACGCAGTCATCGACGCTGAGTACGCCGGCTTTCGCGCCAATCTCGACAGGCTCGGAGAGATCTCCGGCGAAGATGTGTCGACGTGGAGGGGCTATCTGCAGGCGCTGCGAATACGGCGCGCGTTCTTTCGCAGCTTGGGGGCGACCGCAACCGACCATGGCCACCTGACCGCGCGGACGGCGGACCTGAGTCTGCGTGAGGCAGAGGACCTGTACGCGAAGATCTATAGGGGGACTGCGGATGCCGAACAAGCCACGCTGTTCCAGGCGCAGATGCTGACGGAAATGGCCGGCATGAGTGTCGAGGACGGCATGACGATGCAGCTGCATCCAGGGTCCGTACGGAACCACAACGGATTAATCTATGAGCGCTTCGGGCGCGACAAGGGCGCGGACATCCCCTCCTCGACGGAGTACGTGCGGAGCCTTCGTCCGCTGCTCGACCGCTTCGGAAACGATCCGCGGCTGACGCTGATCCTGTTTACGCTCGACGAGACGACCTACGCGCGGGAGCTTGCACCGCTTGCTGGGCACTACCCGGCGGTGCGGCTGGGGCCGCCATGGTGGTTCCACGACTCGCCGGAGGGCATGATGCGCTTCCGCGAGCAGGCGACCGAGACGGCAGGCTTCTACAACACGGTCGGGTTCAACGACGACACCCGTGCATTTTTGTCCATCCCGGCGCGGCACGATGTGGCCCGGCGGGTGGACTGCGCCTTCCTCGCGCGGATGGTGGCCGAGCATCGGCTGGACGAGGACGAGGCGGTCGAAGTCGCGCGGGAACTGACCGTCGGCCTGGTGCGGAGGGCGTATAAGCTGTAGAGGATTGCCGGGGGTGGGATGTTTCTGAAGGTGTTGGTGAGCGGGCCGAAGCACCTGCCGTGGGTGGTTTCGCTGCTGGTGGCGTTTACGCTTGCAGGAACGATTCATTACACAACGGACCGGGGCGGCGATCTGGGGCCGTCCTACGTGGCCTGCCGGTTGATGGTGTCGCACGAGACGGAGCATCTCTATGCATACGATCCAAAGGACTTTTCCGAGGTAGGTCCTGACGCGGCTTGGGAGCGGATTGCGGCAGAAGGCCACCTCACCGGGATGCTGCACCCCTACGTGCAGACGCCGCTTTGGGCATCCGCTCTGGCTCCGCTATGTGCGCGGACGAGCTTCAAGAGCTTTGCGCGAGTCTTTGCTTTGCTGGAGATGGCGAGCTTCGCCGGCATCCTCTGGCTGGTAGGCCGTTACTGGACGCCGGAGCTGCTGAACCCTTGCGTGGTCGGCCTGATCCTGTTGCTCCTTTATCTGTCGATTCCCTTCCGCTTCGCCATGCTGATGTTGCAGACCCATGTGCTCTTCCTCTTCATGATCGTTGCAAGCCTGCTGCTAGCGGAGCGTCGGCGGACCGTCTCTGCGGGACTGCTGCTGGCATGCGCGGCGGCCGTCAAGCTCACGCCGGGATTTCTGGTCGTGTATTGGCTGCTCCAGCGCCGCTGGCGAGCGGCGGCGAGCATGGCGGCCTGGTCGGCGGTGCTTTGGCTGACAACGCTCATAGTCGACGGGCGGGCGCTGGTAGCGGCGTACACGGCAAACTTGCGGCGCATCTCGGAGACGCTGCTGATAACAGACTTGAACCAATCGTATGCGAGTTGGGTGATCGGACGCGGCTACCCGGCAGAAGAACTGGCGCACCTGCACAGCTACCCACTACCGGGATGGGTGAAGTGGACCGGGACCGGACTGATGTTTGTCTGCCTGGTCATGGGAGGATTGCTGGACCGACGCAAGAATAAAGTTCCGCTGGGGGCGATGATCGCGCTGGTCGGCGCAATGCTGTTCTCACCCATCGCCTGGTCGCATTACTTTGTGCTGCTGATGGTGCCGCTGATGCTGCTGGTGCATGAGAACCTGACGATCCGATCAGCGTGGATGCTCGCGGGTGTGGGATTCGTGATCGCTCTGAACTGCTCCTTGGTCGACATGCCCGCTTTGGGTCGCTTTCGAGTGCTTCACGGAAGCTTTTACTCGGGTTTGGTTTGCTTAGGGCTGTCGGGATGGGCGGCCTGGGCCACGACGCGGCGGGAGACTCTGCGGCAAGACTGAAGCAGAGCGGAACTCAATGAGTCTGTGGGTAATCGTCAAAGAAAAAGCCGAGGCTTTTGGCCCCGGCTTCTGTGTCGTCTTCGGTTAGTAGACAGTGCGGACGGCGGGTTCGCGCTGCCAGATACGGCCCTGTAAGGCGGCGGCAAGGAAAGATTCGATCCCGCCACTGACAACACCATCATCGGGTTTGACTCCTGCCGCGTCGAGAAGCGGCTGCGCGTCTTCCGTGGTGCCGATTACTTTCAAATGAGCAAACGCATCGTGGACCCAGGCAACGGCGGCGGCTTCGGTGGCGAGCAGCGAGGCAGCATCCGCGTCAAGCGCGACGAAGACGCTGTCGAAGAGGACGGACGGTCCACCGGCAAGCTGGAAATCGGCTTCGAGCGTGGAGCCATCGGCGGCGGTGATGCCCCCGACCTTTGGCGCGACGATCTTCAGCTTTCCGCCCGCCTTAGAGACGGCTGCATCAAGCGCGAGAACCATGGCGCTGTCCGTGCCGTCGCCGACGAGAATGCCGATCTGGCGGGTCTCAAGCGACGGTTTGGCGGTCTTTTGGATCGAGAGTTTGTCCGACGACGGCAGGTCCGTGCGCACGGGGACGCCGGGCGCGATGTGCTTCAGGTCGCCCTTCATACCCAAGCCCTCGGCTACACGATCCGCGATCATGGGGTCCACGTTCATAAGCTGAGCGACCATGCGTTCGCGTACAGCCTTGGTCTCGACCTTCGACAGTTCAAAGATGAAAGCCGAGATAATGTGGCCCTGCTCGGAGGCAGTCTGCGAGTTGAAAAACTGCAATGCCTGGGAGAAGTGGTCGGCAAAGGAGCTGGAGCGGATACGAAGCTTATCGCCTTCTTCGTGCGCGACAAACGGAACGAGGCCGTGGTGCGGGTCTGCGCGCGGGGTGTCGGCCTCAAGCGAACTGGGGGAATAGGAGACGCGGCCTTTTTGCGCGCGCATCTGCATATGGCCGTCGCGCTGGAAGTTCATGACCGGGCAGCGCGGCGCATTGACGGGAATCTGGCTGTAGTTGGGGCCGCCGAGGCGCGAGAGTTGAGTGTCGATGTAGGAGAGATTGCGGCCCTGGAGCAGAGGATCGTTGGTGAAGTCGATGCCGGGAACCACATCGCGGGTGCAGAAGGCGACCTGCTCGATCTCGGAGTGGACGTTGGTGACGTTGCGGTCGAGCACGAGGCGGCCAACGGTGCGGATAGGGACGAGTTCTTCGGGAATGAGCTTCGAAGCGTCGAGGACATCGAAGTCGAACTGCCGCGCGAACTCCTCATCGAAGAGCTGTAGGCCGAGCTCCCACTCGGGAAAGTTGCCCTCATCGATGGCATTCCACAGATCGCGGCGATGAAAGTCGGGGTCTGCACCGGAGATCTTGAGGGCCTCGTCCCAGATGACGGACTGCATGCCGAGCTTCGGCTTCCAGTGAAACTTGACGTAGGTGGACTTGCCTTCTTCGTTGACAAGGCGGAAGGTGTGGACGCCGAAGCCCTGCATCATGCGGAAGGAGCGTGGGAGGGCGCGGTCGGACATGATCCAGAAGAGCATATGGGTGCTCTCGGGCATCAGCGAGACGAAGTCCCAGAAGGTGTCGTGGGCGGACTGGGCCTGGGGGAAGCCGCGGTCAGGCTCCTCTTTGACGGAGTGGATGAGGTCCGTAAACTTGATGGCGTCCTGGATGAAGAAGACAGGCATATTGTTGCCCACCAGGTCCCAGTTGCCCTCGGGAGTGTAGAACTTTACAGCGAAGCCGCGCACGTCGCGGGCCATGTCCGACGAGCCGCGGTTGCCGGCCACGGTGGAGAAGCGGACGAAGACAGGAGTCTTCTCGCCCACGCGATTGAAGATGCCCGCCTTGGAGATTCCGGCGAGCGAGTCCGTCAGCTCGAAGAAACCGTGCGCGCCGAAGCCGCGGGCATGAACAACGCGCTCGGGAATGCGCTCGTGGTCGAAGTGCTGCGTCTTTTCAATCAGCAGGTGATCGTCAAGCAGGACCGGGCCCCGTTCGCCGAGCTTAAGCGAGTTCTCGTCGTCGGGAATGATGACGCCATGCTGGTTGGTCATGGGC
>CAXTWP010000079.1:0-2592 GCA_964247945.1 uncultured Acidobacteriaceae bacterium
GAGCGCACCAAGTCGCCGGACATGGCCGGACTTACCATCCCGATTATTATCACCGTCTACGCCGACCGCAGCTTCACCTTTATCACGAAGACGCCGCCCGCGGCCGTCCTGTTGCTGAAAGCGGCCGGAATTGAGAAGGGATCGGGTACACCGAACAAGGAGAAGAAGGGCAAGGTGACCGAGAAGCAGATCACCGCGATTGCCACCCAGAAGATGCCGGACTTGAACTCTACTACCGTTGAAGCTGCCGCGCGGAGTATCCGCGGCACGGCGCGTTCGATGGGGATCGAAGTCGTCGCCTAAGCTCTTCGAACGGCATGGAGCCTCTCGTTCGGAGAGGCTCTGCTGTTTGCGCCGTTCTCGTGATGCGCACGTGCCGCAAGGACGCTTGCCGGAATGACACTTTTCCGTCGGACGTTCGGCGGGTGGGGGCGCGGTAGCCAAAGAGTGGCCCTGTCGCCGATGACTTACCTTTGTCAGGTACGTTTAAGGATCACGCGTACTGCTACTCGAACTTGCGTAGCCCACCCTCGCTGTGGAGGACCATGGCGATGGAGCCTACGAGCACCTTGTACGCGATTCTTCACGGCCAGCCATAGAAGTAGGCATGACGCTGCCCATGAGGTGTGCGGTTTTGGTGGGGACTAAGCTCGCGATGTTTGAGTGAGTTCATGCATTTGTGGTTCCCGCTTTATTGCGGTCGAATCAGCCGCTCCTGTGAGGGCAAACCAACCTAGCGTTCTGTGGAAATTATTAGTCCCTCTTAAGCTTCAAGGCTGTGCTACGGCGGTTAACGTGCTCAGAGTCTATCAGGCAGGCCTACATATTCAGATTCATTGACTGCGTTTGGTGAAAGGTTCGCGTAATGGCTTACATTTGGCCACAGAACGAAGATCATCACCATATATCTGCGGGTTGCGGCTGTGTCTGGATATTAGCTCTTGCTGCGACGGTGTTAACGGGATGTGGCGCTTCAATATCTGGCATCTCTCCGGCGGGACTGGAAAGTACCTTTACAGCGGGCGGTTACCGTGGACAGCTCATGACGGTGACCTTGCCAAACGCGACTGTAAACGTAGGCAGTGTTCTTGCCGGGCAGATAGTGTTTGGCACGCCTACAACCAAAGCGTTGAGCATCGCGCTGCGCAGCTCCTCCGCATCCAGTGTTCAGCTCATGCAGCCAACCGTGATTGTGCCGGCTGGTTGCAGCAGAGCGACATTCAAGTTCGAGGGGGTTGCGCCTGGAACCGCCACACTGGCGGCTGAAGCGTCCGGCTACTCGCAGGCTATCGCCAACATTACTGTTGTACCGATGGTGACACCCACCACACTGCGGCAGGCCGCGGCACAACGAGGCTTCGTTATGGGCGCGGTTGCGGATGCGGATGAGTTTGGATACTTCGACCCGCTGACGGGAAGCCCACAGTACGGTGCAACACTCGGCTCAGAGTACAACATGGTCGAAGGCGAAAACGCGATGAAGTGGATCGTCACTGAACCTTTGCGAGGCGTCTACAACTTCGAGCCGGGGGATGAGATCACCACCTTTGCGCTACAGCACCAGATGAAGGTGCGCGGCCACAATCTGGCATGGTGGACGTTCAACCCCGACTGGCTAAATACGCTAGCGAAGACGGCAACGCCGGCTGCCATGTCACAGCTGCTGCGCGAACACATCTTTACTGAAATGCGGCACTATCAAGGGAAAGTCTTTGCCTGGGACGTGGTCAATGAGGCGGTCAGCGACTCAGCGACAGGAGTCGGCACTCAATTGCGTGACGAGATTTGGTACGATGAGCCGGGTATCGGGCTGAAGGGGACGGGCTGGATTGAACAGGCGTTCCGCTGGGCGCGAGAGGCGGACCCAACTGCGCTGCTTTTCTATAACGACTACAACATCTATACTCCCGGTGGAAAGACCCAAGCCGTACTCAATATGGTGGCGGACTTCAAACGGCGCGGAGTTCCTATCGACGGCGTAGGTCTCCAGATGCATACCGATACGTATGGATGGCCGAGCTCAGATGCCCTCGCCGCAACGATCAAAGCATTTACCGATCTCGGGGTGCAGGTGCACATCACCGAAGCTGACGTGCAGATACCAGTCAGTATCCCGTCGACTGCGGGAGTCTCCACGCCGGCGTGGTTGCAGCTACAGGCGCAGACCTACCAACGCTTACTTACGGTATGTCTTGAAAATCCCGGCTGCACCGCATTTCAGACGTGGGGCTTTACGGATAACTATTCATGGATTCCGGCCGCGAACTATGGATTCGGTGCCGCGCTTCCGTTCGACCAAAATTACCAGCCAAAGCCGGCGTTCGATAGTTTGATGAACGCGCTTGAGAAGACCTCACCACAGTAGACGGCAACGATGCATTCAAGAGACATGGAATGTAGAGTATGGCGTAACTACTAGGTGCTTGTAGCTACTTTTCCAAAACCTGCCTGTAGGTTGCAAGCGTGGCTTTCGCAATGCTGCTCCATGCCAGGTCGCCTTCAGCGAGGGCTTGGGCATTTTGGCGGATTCGCTGTTGCCGTTGTGGGTCCAGCAGTAGGCTGCCGATTGCCTGGGCCAGCTGACGGCTATTG
>CAXTWP010000079.1:2602-11112 GCA_964247945.1 uncultured Acidobacteriaceae bacterium
GGGCTCAACCAGTACGCCGGTTTCGTCATTCCGGATGAACTCCGCCAAGCCGCCCACGCGCGATGCGACTACGACCGTGCCCAGCGTAAAGCCGATTGCCGAGACGCCGCTCTGTGAGGCTTCCACGTAGGGCAACACGACCAGGCTGCTGCGCTCAAACAGTCCGGCAACCCTATGCTCGGGAATAAAGTTGTTGAAGACCTCAATCCCACCTAAGGAGCCAATCAAGGACGCGTTTGCTTCAAGATCGCCGCCGCGGCCCGCGATGATCAGTTTCGCGTTGGGCAGATCCTTTCGGACCAACGCAAACGCCTCCAACAGGTAGCGCAGTCCTTTGTAGGGCCAGATCCTGCCGAAGAACAGTAACGTTTGCGTCTCTCGCTCTACCTCCATAACACCGGCCTGTCGAGCAAGCCGCGCATACAACGACCCAAGCTCACCATGCGGAATGACATCGATCTTCTGCGGCGCAATGCGAAACCGATGCGCCAACCGCGTACGCATTCCTGAGGTATGTACGATCAATCGCCGCGAACGCCAAAAGCCCGCAGCTTTGCTGTATTGCAGGCCAGGCGCGGCATGGCCATCGCCCGGATGGGGCGTCACGTCATGTACGGTTGTCACCAGGTTTGGCAGTTGTTCGAAGATCGACCTGCAATCGTAGCCGTAATCAAACATCTCCTGCGCGTGGACGATATCGGGACGGCTCTCACGCACCAGGCTAAAGGCTTTCGCTGCAGCCGCAATGTTGCCGAGGGCGCGCCGTTTCTGCGGCTTCGTAAACGCCTTTACGATTACACCGCTGTTCGCAAGCGCAAGGCTGGTGGTACGAGAGGCCTCGGGCTGCACTACGGTGACACTGATCCCGTTCTCCGCGGCTAACGCGTTTGCCAAACCTATAACGTACTCGGTAAAACCCATCTGGAACAAGGTCACTCGCATCACGTGTCTCCTCGTCTATGGAGACGAACGTACCGGGATCAATGCGCACGGCTCAAATGGATCAGAAGCGTTGCGAAGGCAAATATCGTCGTCGCGAGAGCCAGGCTCAACATCTTGGTCGCCGCGATAGCGAGGACGCGTCGGCCCATCACCCCTCTGCCGATGACAAATGACTTGAAGAACACGGAAAAGATCACATTCGTAACAATCCCAGTATATAGAATTCCGGACATCTGGTAACGATGAACAAAGATGAGACCCAGTCCAATGTAGGTTATTGCTTCAAGAAGGGGTAAATAATATCCGGTACTGTAAGCGCCCGTGGTATCAATCCAGATATCATCATTCATCTTAAGGACGTTCAGCATCAGCAAGGCACCAAACAGAATGACCGTTTGCTCCACGGCCGCACCCGAATGGTAGAGGATAGCAATGGCGGGACGAACAAAGAAGACAAAGCCGACAGCACATACGCTTGCCGCACCTGCCGTGTACAGCGAAGTAGTTCGGTAAAAAGGCGGATAGTTTAGTTGTCTGATTGTAAGTTGGTGCCTTGCGATCCCGGCCGTCATGGTGCCACCAGCACTTAGAGCAAAACTGAGCAGCCCGGCATAGATATACTGATACTGCGCATAGTAGCCGAGCAGCGCAAGCGAGGAAGAGAAGAGCAGGATAATATAGTCGGACTGATATAAGAACAGATAACCAATGCGATGAAAAAAGACAAATCTGGCGCGGCTGTTGATTGATTTCTTTGCTTGCACAACATTCTCAGCGTCCACTCTGATTGAGGTAAGCAGCGGCAACACCATCTGTCGCTGCACTCCATACTCCAATACCCCGACGAGAGCGGTCCCCAGCGGCAGACCAACGAAGCTATGTATTACCCTGGCAAGTACAACCCCTACCGTAATCTTCAGGATAAAACCGCAGCCTAGAATAACATTGCGTATGGGTATCCGGTCAGATGCATTCAAGTGACTCTGATAGGGCAATGCAAGAAAGGTTAGGATAGCGGCCGCGCACGTCAACAAAAACGATATAGCCAGCACCTTAAGAGAGATTTGCTTGTCCAGCCAGAAAGACATTCCCGCGGAAGCAAGGCATGAAAGCGGAAGCAACCAGTAAGCAATGCTCCGCACCTTGCCCCGTAGGGCATTGACAAGCGCTTTGACCCGTATTGCGTTGCCGTTATGAACAGGCTCAAAGAGCAGGGATGTTGTTGCCGCGGCGAGACCCAGCTCAGCTAGTAGAATATAGAACGTAATTTGATTGAGGATAACGATCAAACCACCGTAGCTCTTGCCAAAAGTCTGTTCCGCAAAGCGCAGCTGATAAATAACAACCAGCGCTCTCGTCGCAAACAGGAACGTCGCGGACCCCAAGCTTTTGGCAAGCGAAAGAGCGCGAGACCGCGCTACAACAATATCATCAACCACAGTAACATCACTATTCAGCATGGGAGAGCGATCCTGACATGCAATGTGGTTGATGGATACACGGCGACCTTTATCACTCCAAGCCAAGAGTTGGCAGCATGCCTGGTTGTAGTCCCCAGTCGTGCGGGTTGCTGGACACACTCGACGCAGCGGCGATCTTTTGTTCGATGGCGGCCGACACGCTTTGTTTCATACCGAGCCGATCAAGCGATAGAGCTGTGGCAATTGAAATAAACATCAGATAGGAAAGTCCTTCGCGTTCCAATAAGGATGCTTCCGCCGTAGCATGGACTAAGAAATAAAGTAGAAACGCGCTGGGCCAGAGACCGGGCAGCCCTGGAACTCGTCGCACATAGAGCACCGCGTCTTTGCCCATACGTACTATGCAGAATACAAGTAAGCTCGTGCCAAGAGCGCCGATACCGAGCAGCGCTTCCAAATATCCGTTGTGGGAGTGAGGCACAAGCCAACCGACGGCCGCAACGATCTGTAGCGATTCACCATGTAGCCCTTGCCAAAAAGCGTCGTAGCCATAACCCAGCAGGGGACGTTGCGTGATAGCCTGCCCGACTCCAACCCAGATTGCGGCGCGTCCTGTCAACGTGCTGTCTTTTCCTAATAGATCCAGGAACAATGATGAGTAGTGCGAGGCCGCGTAGCCAAGAGAACTCAGCAAGAGTACGGCGGCTAATCCAAGGGGAAGGACCAGTCGTTTGCTGAAGCGAACCACCAGGAGCAGAGGAAGGATAACGACTGTGAGGACGGCCGCCACAAGCGCGGTTCCTGACCTGGAAGCGGCGAGCATGGCAAACGCAACCGTCAAACTGATTGTTCGTGGCAGTCTCTCTTTGGAACGAAAGGGATAGGTAAGCGAGAGGAGTAGAAAGACTCCCATGTATTCACCGAAGATGTTCTTATGTTCGGTAATGCCGCGGAACGCATCACCATGAAAGGTGTCGATCGCATAGTGCGGAAGTACGAACGCAAGTACGAGACTGGCCACAATCAGCAACGATAAGAATTGGTAGAGCAGGATTTGTATTTGTTGCGTAGTATAGCGGCCGCCAAGATAGATGCCAAAGGCCGTAGTTGTAAAAAGTACGAGGCCGCGCCGCAGTGTGCTGGCCGCGTCCACACTCCAGACGGTGGAAAGTATGGCGAAGAGCGCGATGAGCAGGAAAGGCAAGCCGCCTCTAAGCGCTCTCAAGGTCTGGCGGTATCTGGAAAGAATGACAATCGCGCAGCCGGAATAGACCAATGCCTCGCAAATGCGGACGCCAACACTTGTATTGAGTGCACCTTCTTCAACGGTTCTCTCGTGCAAGCCCGAACCCAAGAACAGAACGGTCAGAACGCCCACAATCATCAGAAGAAAGGCAAAGGTCACTACGCGTTCGAAGAGTCGTTGCACTGGACCTCTCTTTCCTGCTGACTGCTTTAGCTTTCCACGCTAGCCAGGTCTATGTTACCTGCTTTAAGAGAGGAGTTGAGCGGTAGGGCGCCGGCGGCCTTCGCGCATTGAACGAATCGATAAGGGCCGCGCACACGCCTGACGCAAGGATCAGAATCAGGTAGTCATAGGGAAGTCTGTAGCGGATTCGTGTAAAAAAGACGGCATACGCTGCGTCAGCGATAAGGTATTGAAGCGCGAAGTAAAGTGCCAGCTTTCGAGATGCCGGCAGCAGCCATGGCGAAAGAAGACAAGCCAATAGAAGCGGGTAGTACACGACTGCAATAAGAAACTGGTATAAGCTCGATTGCTCGCTTGACGTTCTGAGGTTTAGCTGACAATTGAACCAATTAGCAAACTTCTTCAAGTAGAGAAGAGTGGCTTGTCGCGGATGGTCACTCATCCATCGTATAGCGGTTGCCTTATAGATGTTTTCTTCAGCAAGTTCGTCCTGTTGCGCAGGACCGTTCGGAGCTATCGACCAGATCGGCACCTGCGGTCCCGTGTTTGGACCTGTAAGGTCAGAATTGCCATAGAGAAGCATCTCGCCTGTGTTGTCCGAGATGAATAGTCCATGCATTACGACCGAATTGCGCGCGGTCCAAGCCGCACATGGCAGGGACACCATCACAACAATTATGACGGCTTGCGCAAGACGTCGTTTGACAAAGAAAAGCCAAGCAGCGTAGACGACCAAGTTGACCAAGAAGACCGGCACTGCTGCTACCATCAACCCCCATGTTAGACCCTGTAAAACCGACTCCAGGAATCGCCCGGAGCGCAGCCACACAAAATGCATCCATAACGACAGAAGTAACAGAAACGAGCACAGTGTCTGCGGATACAGTGTGCGCGCTATATAAAGTTCGATCACGTAGGTAATGCAGAGCAACAAGGCAACGGTCGCGGCAAGTCTGCCAAACAACTTTCGGGCAATACTGGCAGCAAGCAGGCTGCAAGGAAGCCACAGCGCAAGATTGCACAGCTTGGCGAACTTGACGCTCTCATTCACCATCTGAGTTGCTGCGAGCAGCCAGGGATAACCCGGCGGCCGGATCGCCGTTGGCTTGAAGGAATCTACGGTAAAAGAGTGCAGATGATGCAGGTTATACGCAATGCGGTAGTAGATGTTTTCATCCACAAAAGTAAAGTCGCTTCGTACACCGATGGCGTACACCGCCGCCATCACGGCAAGTGTCATGACGAGGCAGAGTCGAACCGACATGGGTCGAGTTCTAACCATGTCTTGCACTCTCCTCAGATTGATTGGAAATTGTCTGCTTGGATAACATAGCTACTTGACCCCAACGGCATAGATCGCCGCACCCGCGAGGGTGCCGAGGATCTCCGGAGCATGGACGACAAAGTTTTTCTCGTTGCTTGTCGGAACATAGATAACATCGCCGGCGCGCAGGAAAAAGTCAGGCTTTTTGCCGCGAAGTATGTCGTTCAGAGAAAGCGGAGCACTTGTGGTTCCATCCAAGCCGCGTTGAATCAACACTGCTTTGTTTTCTCCAGCAGTGCGCGTCGGACCGCCGGCGGCTGCTAAAGCCTCCAGAACGGTGATTGTGCCATTCGTTTGCATGATAAATCCGCCGGGCTTGGTTACGTCGCCCAGGACGTAAATCAAGCCCGCACGCTGCACAACGATGCGATCGCCCAAGCCGACCGGTATATCGTTCGCAAGCGTGAGTTTTCCGTTATCAGAGGGCAGCAAGATGAGTTCATCCCTGATGGAGCCGTCCTTATGCTTAATGCTGATGCGTGTGTCTGCCTGCGGCGTCAGTCCGCCAGCCTCCGCCATGATGTCGACCAGCGAACGTGAGGAAGGCAGCGGATAGACGCCGGGATGAACCACCTCGCCGAGGATGGTGATCCCACGCGCTGAAAAGGTGGGGATATAGACTGTCGTCTGTGGATTTAGAACCAAGTTATGGCTGAGAAGTTCCTCATCGATACGGTGAGCGGCTTCGCCCTCGGTAAGACCCGCAACCTGGACATCGCCCAAGTAGGCAAGATGCACACGTCCATCTCCGGAGACGCGGACGGGGCCCGAGAACTCCGGAATTTCGTAAACCCGAATCTGGAGCGTATCGCCTGGTGTGATGCGGATAGAATCGGAGTTTGTCCGCGAGTTATCAGGAATTATATCCGCCGTTTGTGCAGGTGACAGCGCCTGTGACCAGAGTAGCCTAGAGTCGGCAAGCGCCAAGAGAAGTACAAGAGTGCTACACATGGTCACGTCATAGGCTATGTCAAACAGCATGAATCGATTCTTCATCAGGCGTTCCTCTTTCTGCCGGAATAATGCTGATATTCAGAAGAATTGCGTGGCGCGGCATTCAAGATTGTGCCGATGAGCGGAGCCTTGACCAACTTCAATCGTTCGCAGGCGCGCGCAAAGGTGGTCTGGTCGGTAACATTGGTTCGACAGACCATAACGACGCCATCCACTAGTCGCGCCAGCACCAAGGCGTCAGACGCCGACTCAAGCGGTGCCGTCACCAACAAGATAGAATCGTAGGTCTTCTTCCAGTCGGACAGCAGTGACTCGATGGCCCCAGACGCAAGCGATGCGACGTATTCCGGACGTAGGTTGCCCGCCGGTATGACCTTGACTCCATCCTTAATAACCTGAACATAGGCTGATCCGTCCGGCATGGCAGGCGTGCCTAGCATCTCCGCCAAGCCCGGCCGCGACGTAAGCTCAAGCCGGCGGGACAGAACCCCGTTGCGTTGGTCAGCATCGACGATGAGTGTGGAACGCCCGTCGCGCGAACGGATGGACGCCATCTTCAGCGCCATAAAACTCTTACCATCGCCCGCGGAAGCGCTCGTGATCATCAGTACCTTAGGCTGTATTGCCGACGCCATCAACGCACTGGCTTCAATAAAGCGAACAGCCTCCGTCAACTCTGGATCAGGCTCTGCGCTCTTGCTCACGGCGAGCGGAACGACGCCCAAGAGAGGAATGCCGCTCAGCTTCTGCGCAAGGTCCGGCGCGTACACGGTCTGATCCATACTGTCCCACAGGAAGACGCCGCAGAGGCCAAACACAAGGCCCGCGCCTGTACCCTCCAGCAACGTTAGCAATACAGCAGGCTTAGCGGAGGTGGCCACATGCGCGGAATCGACAACCTCCACATCATCCGACTCAAGGCCAGCGACTACGCCAAGCTCTTCTGAACGCTCTAGCAGATGTTCGTACAGATCGCGCGTAGCCGTGGCCTGGCGATTGGCGATCAGGTAGCGCGTGGCTGCAT
Source organism: uncultured Acidobacteriaceae bacterium (assembly GCA_964247945.1). GTDB lineage: Bacteria > Acidobacteriota > Terriglobia > Terriglobales > Acidobacteriaceae > Edaphobacter. Next base: position 9,697 of record CAXTWP010000079.1, read on the forward strand.
CGTTGGACTGATTGGCCAGGGCGGTCTGGTGCTCGACCTCATGACGAAGGCCGCTCTCCTGGATGACAGCCGCCTTGTAATCGCCCGCGGCGCTGGTGACCAGGCGCTTACTCTCTGTGGTCATCGACTGATGGAGCGCGGCGAGCTGCTTTCGAACGGCCACTAGTGGCGGGTAAGCCGAACCAAATTTGCTGGCGAGCTCCGCTTCCTGAGTAGCGAGCTCCGCCTCTCGTTGGTGAAAGGTTTCAAGAAGCGCCAGAGAGTTGATGCCACCGGGAGAGGACGTTTGTCCGGGCGCATTGGAAAGGTTCGAGATTGCTTCAGGGTTCCCGCCCTGTACAAGGTCGTAGACGGAGCCCTTGACGATACGATTCTGCTCAGCGTTGGCGAGCTGTAGCTGTAGTACCTCCAAGCGGGCGACCGCGATGTTGTGGCTGGCGTCCGTACCGTAGACACCGCTGGCGTGCTGTGCCTGCTGGGCTGTTTGCTCTTCCATCTGTACCTGTTTGCGCAGATCGGCGAGCTGCTTGCCAAGGCCGGTCTCGGTTCGCATCGAGCCGCTATGACGAACACTGCTGTTATATGCGACGAAATCTTCGATCAGCCGGTTAAGTACCTGCTTTGCGACGTCCGGGCTCGTGGAGCGAAAGGAGACATTAAGCAGGCGCGATCCTGATCCGGGAGATACGGTAAGGTCTTTTTCGAAGCGCCTCAGCACCTCTTCGCGCCGGTGAGGAGCCTCCGCTAGAGGACGGTTTTCCTCGTCCTTCCTTCGCGCCAAACGGAACTCTGGCAGCTGCTCGAGATGCAGTTCCTCAATTACCTGCAAAGCCAGCCGTTCCGATGTAAGAATGCCCACATACGTCTGCATGGTAACGCTCAGCTGCAACGCGCTGGTGTCGGAGTCCCCGGCCGCGAAGTCGGAGATGCTTGATGATGGCTTTTGGCTTAGAAGCTGTAGTTCTGCATCGGCTTGAAATCGGCGTTTGGCCACGACTAGATAGACGGTGGCAAGAGCCAGAAAGAAGGCCGCGGATGCGCCCAGCAACCATGTCCGCCGCCGAATAACTCGCAGAAGATCGGAAACACTTAAATCCGATTCCTCTTCCGATCGCGTCGAGCGGCTTAAACTTTCTCTATAAAGTGTCATTGTTCCTCAAGTTCAGACAATAGCCGTATATCAGAGCAGCACCGGAACAGTGCGCGGCTGTATTGCTTTTGTTATGTTGAACTTTTTAACTTAATGAGTAATTAGCTGTTGATAAATGCGCGCATAGTGAACGCCAATTGTCTCCGGTTCGCAGATGGACTTGAGAAACTGATAAAAGCGTGCTCCATCGCGGACCACCAACTCGGGCGATTGAAACCAGGTAACCAAGGCAGTTGCAAGCTCCTCCGGATGACCGAACTTAATAC
>CAXTWP010000080.1:0-10971 GCA_964247945.1 uncultured Acidobacteriaceae bacterium
GCGCGACATCTTTACGATGAATGCGCGGCCGCTGGCGGTGATGGATTCGCTTCGCTTCGGGCCGATTGCGCAGGAAGACAGGGATGAGGGCCTAGGGACTAGGGAACAGGGAACGGGGAACGACGGCGGCATCGACTATGCGCGCAACCGCCACACCATGCAGGGCGTGGTGGCGGGCGTGGCTGGCTACGGCAACTGCTTCGGGGTGCCGAACCTGGGTGGGGATACGAGGTTCGAGCCCTGCTATTCGGGGAATCCGCTGGTGAACGCGTTTGCGCTGGGGCTGGTGCGGAAGGACGAGATCTTCTACGCCAAGGCGACGGGCGTGGGCAATCCGGTGATCTATGTCGGCGCGAAGACGGGGCGCGACGGCATCCACGGGGCGACGATGGCGTCGGAGGAGTTTACCGAAGGCTCCGAGCAGAAGCGGCCCAACGTGCAGATGGGCGACCCGTTCATCGAGAAGCTGCTGCTGGAGGCCTGCCTGGAGGCGATGGCCACAGGCGCAGTGCTGGGCATTCAGGACATGGGCGCGGCGGGGCTGACCTGCTCGACCTGCGAGATGGGCGCGCGCGGCGAACTTGGCCTCACGATAGAACTCGATCTCGTCCCGCAGCGGGAGACGGGCATGTCGAGCTACGAGATCATGCTGTCGGAGTCGCAGGAGCGGATGCTGTTGGTCGCCGACAAGGGCCGTGAGGGCGAGGTGCTGAGCGTCTTTGCCAAGTGGGGACTCGACGCGTCGATCGTCGGCACGGTCACCGCCGACGACATCATGCGCGTCACGCATCACGGCGAGCTGGTCTGCGAGATTCCCAACAAGGCGCTGACGGACGATGCGCCCGTTTACCATAGGCCGGTCGGCACGTGGACGCCGCCCGTGCCAAAGGACCCGCCCGCGTGGGTGCTGGAAGAGCTGAAGAAGCCGCGCGATTACACCGCCGACCTCAAGAAGCTGTTGGCGAGCGCCAATATCTGCTCCAAGCGCTGGGTGTACGAGCAATACGATTCGATGGTCCAGACCAACACCGTGCAGGGGCCGGGCGGCGAGGCGGGAGTGATACGGATCAAGGGCACGGGGACGCCGGGGCACGAGCGCGGCCTGGCCATGGCGCTCGCCGGCAACGGTCGCTGGTGCTATCTCGACCCCAAACTGGGCGCGATGCACGCGGTCGCCGAGGCCGCCCGCAAGGTCGCCTGCACCGGCGCAAAGCCCGTCGCCGCCACCAACTGCCTCAACTTCGGCAACCCGGAGAAGCCGGAGATCATGGCCCAGCTCTCGGCCGCCATCGACGGCATTGCCGAGGCTTGTACGGCGTTGGGCACGCCGGTTACGGGCGGAAATGTCTCGCTCTATAACGAGACGCGCGGTGAAGGGATTTACCCCACGCCGGTGATTGGGATCGTTGGGATTATTGAGGATGTGACGAAGGCTGTGCCGAGTGGCTTCCAACGTACTGGAGATGCGATTTTGTTGTTGACACTCCCGGCAGGTACTTCTGGTTTGCACCCTCTGAGAGAGTTTGGCTCTTCACAGTTCGCCCAAACGATCCTGAATACACAATGGGGCACGCCACCTGACCTTCAACTCCATGAAGAGTTTGAACTCCACAATGCTTTACGTGCCTTGGCAGATGCCAGGGTGCTTCATTCAGCTAGCGATGTTTCCGATGGTGGCTTGGCTGTCGCACTCGTTAGAGCATGTATTCCAAACAATATTGGTGTGTTGATTCACAACTTGCACCCCGGCGTTGACGGAAGTAGAGCGCGCGAGCTATTCGGCGAGGATAGCTGCCTTGCGTTGATAAGTTGTGCTCAGGATGATGTCAGTAGAGTCAAAGAGATCGTTGATGAGTTTGGCTTCGTACTTCCTCTCGAAATAGGTCTAACCGTTCAGACTGACAATGTAGATAGCGATCCAGACTTCACCGTCTTCTTTGCCGATGAACCCGCCGCAATGGAAACTAGCGTTGCAGAGCTACGTACATCGTCCTCCACCGCCCTCGAATCCCAACTCGCCACCGAGGTTCCTGCATGATCGATCTTGCAAACTATAAACGCGCCATCCCATGGCTTAAACGAGGCATAGCGGAGCTGTCCAAAGAACCAGAAAATAAAATGGTTCGATACGGCGTCTTCCACTGCGTCGGAGTCACCTACAACGTGACCGAATGCACCCTGCGTCAGGCTCTGGCGCAAGTTTCAGACGACGAGCTTATCCCCGGCTTAAGCTCCCGCGAACTCATGCGCTTTGCCGCCGACGAGGGCCTGACCCTTTCTTCGCCCCAGGTATGGCTGCAATATGGCTTGGCAATCAAACGGTCGAACGAAACCCTCGAAGAGGCATTCAACGAGTCCATCCTTCCGATTCTTCCGCAATATGTGCGCGAGTTGGAGGACTTCTCGATCCGCCTGGAAGGAAGGCTGAAATAGAATGCCTAACCCGCAACAATCAGGACTCGAGGAGCAGGCTGATTGCTGTTCGTCGAGCCTTGATGCCTGCTTCAAGGACGACTCCACGCCCTTCGACAAGCTGCGCGAGGAGTGCGGCGTGATGGCCGTCTACAACCACTCGGACGCGGCGCGGATGACGTACTGGGGGCTCTACGCGCTGCAGCATCGCGGGCAGGAGTCGGCGGGGATCGCCTCGGCGGACGGGTACGGGGTGAACGACTACAAGGGCATGGGGCTGGTGTCGGAGATCTTTACCGACGAGGTGCTGGCCAAGCTGCCCGGGCATATGGCCATCGGGCACACGCGCTACTCGACGACGGGCGACTCCGCGCTGCTGAACGCGCAGCCGATCTCGGTCGAATCGATCCGCGGGCTGATCGCCATCGCGCACAACGGCAACCTGATCAATTTGGGCACCAGCAAGGCGCGTCTGGAGCGCGACGGGGCGGTCTTCCAGACGACGTCCGACTCCGAGATCATCATCCAGCTCATCGCGCACTCGCGCTCGAACACGCTGGTGGACTGCATCGCAGACGCGCTGCAGCAGGTGGACGGCGCGTTTTCGATCGTGATGCTGACGCGCAACCGGGTCTTCGCGGCGCGCGATCCGCACGGCTTCCGGCCGCTGTCGATGGGGCGGATCGAGGGCAGGCACGGCGCGCCGGACACCTTCGTCTTCGCCTCCGAGACGTGCGCCTTCGACCTGCTGCACGCCAAGTACGAGCGCGATGTCGAACCCGGCGAACTCGTCATGGTGTCGGAAGACGGCGTCACCAGCCGGCGTTTCACCCCGGAGACGGTGCCGACCGCCTCCTGCATCTTCGAGCACGTCTACTTCGCACGGCCTGACAGTCGGATTTACGGCAGGTGGGTACAGAAGAGCCGCGAGGAGATGGGGCGGCAGCTGGCGCGCGAGTCGCATGTGCCAGCGGACCTCATCGTCCCCGTGCCCGACTCCGGCGTCACGGCGGCGATAGGCTATGCCGCTGAGTCGGGCATCCCGTTCAACCTGGGGTTGATCCGCAATCACTATGTCGGCCGGACGTTCATCCAGCCGGAGCAGCGGGTGCGCGACTTCGGCGTCCGGATGAAGCTCAACCCCGTCCGCAGCCTGCTCGAAGGCAAGCGCGTCGTCCTGATCGACGACTCCATCATCCGCGGGACGACATCGCGAAAAATTGTGCGCATGGTGAGACTCGCCGGGGCCACCGAGGTCCACCTCCGCATCTCCTGTCCGCCTACCGTCTCCCCCTGCTTCTACGGCGTCGACACCCCCAGCAAGAAAGACCTCATCGCCGCCAACAAGTCCATCGAAGAGATACGCCAGTTTATCGAGGCCGACTCCCTCGCCTACCTCTCGCTGCCCGGCCTCACCCACGCCTGCACCACCGGCGAACCGCTCGGCGGCCTCTCGCCAGCCTCCTTCTGCACCGCCTGCTACACCGGCCACTACCCAACCCAGTGGGTCGACGTCGAAGACATTCTGTCTGTACCCGCCATGGCGATCTAGCTCGTTCTATACTCTTGCCCAATAAGAAAAGGAAACGTAATGAAAGTAGTACGTCCACTGTTCCTCGCCGCTTTGCTTACTTTGCCCGCATTAGCACAGCAACCAGCGTCACCAAAGGAAATCTTCGAAAAGGCAAAGGCAGCAAGCGTCATTGTGCTGGCTGGTGAAGGAGCGGGACGGCTCCACTCGATTGCGACAGGCGTGGTGATCTCGAGAGACGGTGTTTTGCTGACCGCGTTCCATGCGGTCAAAGGAGCTGCAGAGGTACAGGTCCGCACAGCGAATGGAGAGGTCTTTGACCGTGTCGAACTGCTCGGTACGGATGAACGACGCGATGTCGCGGCGCTTAAGATCTCCGCCGGCGCACTCCCGGTACTACCTACAGGCAGTACGAACGGGCTTGCTCAAGGCGATCCTGTCTACGCGGTGACCAACGCGGGAGGATTGTCATGGTCGGCCACGGATGGGATCTTGTCCGCCATCCGGCCCGCCGATGAGGTTCTAGGAGCTGGTTCAGGATTCAGGCTACTGCAGTTCACCGCGCCGATTGCGCCGGGAGCGAGTGGTGGCGCGCTTGTGGATAAAACCGGTGCCCTCAAAGGCATCATTACCGGTGGCGTACATGGCGGAGCAAGCTTCGCTGTACCGATCGAAAACATTCTAGGTCTGGCTGATTCAGGGCGGCGTATAGCACTCGGCTCTGGTGCGTCGCTTCAGATGCCTGCAAAGTTGGCAGCTGAGATTCCACAATCAAGCGCGGCGATCGCGGATGCCAATCCAACGCTGATCCTGAAGGACGCAAAGACTATCTACATCCATTCCAAGACGTCGTTCCTGACCGTTGACACGCTTGATCGTGCTCTCGTCAATCAAAAGGGATGGCAAGAGTTGGGCTTGACCATCGTCCAAGATCCGCGAGTCGCCGATTTGCTGATCGAGATCGACCGCCCGCTCTTTACCTACGTTCACACTTTTGTGATCGCGGACAAAAAGACTTCCCTCGTTTTGTGTTCCGGCAAAGTCACCGCATTCGACTGAACCATCGCTTCAGACGGGCTGGCGAAAGACATCGTGCATGTCTTCTCAACAGCACGTTTGCCGCAGCCAGCAAAGAGATAGCTCGGACTCGTTCCAGTTTCATCTAAAACTCCGGCGAACATCCGCTCTAGATGAACCTGCACAGGACGGCACATCGCTGGTTTGGTATCCTCAACGCAGCACCGGAGCGTCTCCCATGGCCAGCCCAACCCGTCTCGACCTCACCCGCCCGCAAACCTTCGCCTCAGACGAAGAACGGCTCCGCGTCCTCCGGCAGGCCATCGAAGACGGCTTTGCAAGCGGCTTGGTGGAAGGGGACATCTTCGAGATTGTTCGAGCGGAGTTTGGCTTTCCTCCCTACGAAGACAAGTAGGATGCCCCGACCTATCTACGCACCCGAGGCGCTCGACGACCTCCGGCAAGTCGCCCGTTACACACTTGAAACCTAGGGACGGACTCAGTCGTACAAATACACAGCCCAGATTCGTGTAGCTTGCCGTCGTCTCGCACAGAATCACTATCTAGGCCAGTCGCTCGACCATATCCGCCCCGGCCTACGCCGTATGCGGCAGGGCAGCCACATCATCTTCTACGAGCCAAGCGTCTCCGCGTCCTGATCGTCCGCATCCTGCACGGAAGTATATCAGCGCCGCTGCACCTACTGTAAAGCCCAGTCCTTTACCGGTCCTCCACCTCCCCCGGATGCTTCCCCGTAAACGGTGAGCAGCACGGGGTGTCCACCGGCTTGAACTCCATGTACTCGATGCGCGTCAGGTCGGGGTCGAAGAGGTTGAGCTGGATCTTTCCGTCCCGCCCGTGCTGTGACTTGGTGCAATTCGGGTCTATGCAGCCGTTCGCCGCAAGCTTCGCCACCACGTCATCCATCCGCACGGTGCCCAACGAGAAGTGATCCATCACGCCGATCTGCCGCAGGTCGGTTCTGGTATTGTTCAGCATGTACTCCAGCCAATCCGTCCCGTCCGGCACCTGTAGGCTGACGTAGTCGGTGCGGGCGTCGGTCTGGCCGCCATGCCAATAGGGAGTGAAGCCCAAGAGGTCGCGGAAGAACGTGTTCTCGGTCTCGGCACTGTGCACGACAAAGCCCGCATGGATGATGCGGCGTGACGTTGCGCGTGGCGCGGGTACATTCGCCCCCGGATGTGCGCTGCCCGCCTGCACAAAGACGATCAAGTTGCCCTCGGGGTCCTTGACGCCGATCCGCCCCGGCTCCGGCATGGGGAGGACGGTCTGGCCATGCGCCGTCAGGTACGCTGCCATCGCCTTTATATCGCGCGTGGTGAGACCCACGGCTGCCATCCGCGAGGGGTGCTGCTCGCCGCCGAGCGGGGCAATCTCAATCCACTGGGAGGCGTTGACGGAGTAAATGTCGTCTGCTCCGGCCCTGGTGCGCACGAAGCCCATGGAGCCGCCGTACAGCTTGGCCGAGGCTTCGGGGTCGGCCGCGTACCCCTCGAAGAAGGCAATGCCCGTAATCGCCGGCCGCGCCTGCGCAAAGATACGCGAACAGCAAGCAAGCAACACGGCTACCAGCCAAAGTGTCTTCATCCGCCGGACTTTAGCGCATCCAGTCTGCCAAAGTCAAAGCGCCCGTCGGCCGATGTCCCGTCGATACTGCATCCCCTCGAACCAAATTTCTGCCATGGCCGCGTATGCCAACGCCAGTGCCTCGTTCAGCCCCAACTCCGACACCGCCGTTACGCCCAGCACGCGCCCTCCCGCGGTAATCAGCGTTCCGTTCGCCGCATGCGCCGTGCCTGAGTGAAAGACCTTTACGCCTGGCGGGAATTTGTGATTGTTTAGGCCAAGAATTGATTTTCCTGAGGCATATCTGCCGGGATAGCCGCCGCTTGCGGCCACCACGCAGACCGAGGCTCCCGGGCGCATCCGCACCGCTACCCGGCCCACGTCGCCCTCGACGGCTGCGTCCAGCAGCTCGAGCAGGTCCGTCTCCAGCCGCATGACTATAGCCTCGGTTTCGGGGTCGCCGAAGCGCGTGTTAAACTCGAGCACCATGGGCCGCAGCGCGCCCGCGCTGTCCGGCACCATCATCATGCCGCAGAAGAGTACACCTGCAAATGGCGTTCCTTCCGCTGCCATCCCATCGACCACCCGCTGCGCCACATGCTCCGTCAGCCAGGCGCGCACCTCCGGCGTCAGCAGCGCGTCGGTAGAGTACGCCCCCATGCCGCCGGTGTTTGGTCCGGTGTCGCCTTCGCCGATGCGCTTGTGATCCTTCGCGGCGGCTAGGGCTACAGCTTGCCGACCATCGCATACGGCGAAGAAGGATACCTCCTCGCCCGCCAGAAACTCCTCCAGGACGACGCGCGTCTCCGCCGCGCCGAGCAGCAGGCCGCTGAACATCTCCTCCGCCGCGCGCTCCGCCTGCTCTTGCGTCTGGCAGATGACGACGCCCTTGCCCGCAGCCAAGCCGTCTGCCTTGACTACTACCGGCAGGGCGAACCGCGACAGCGCTGCGTGCAGTTCGTCGATCGTCGAGCACACCGCATAGGCGGCGGTCGGGATGCCATGACGTCGCATGAAATTCTTGGCGAACGCCTTACTTGATTCCAGCCGCGCGGCGGCCCGTGTGGGACCGAATACCCGCAGTCCGCGCGCCTGCAGCTCGTCGACGAGGCCAAGAGCGAGCGGTACCTCTGGACCTACAACGGTCAGCCCGGGGGCTTCCGCTTGCGCGACACGCACCAGCGCGGAGAGATTTGTCCCATCGACAGGCACACATCGGGTGTCGTCGGCGATGCCGGCATTGCCGGGCGCGCACACCACCTCTGTCATAGGCGCGCTTCGGGTGAGCGCCCACGCCAGGGCGTGTTCCCGACCGCCCCCGCCAATCACCAGAACCTTCATCGTCAGAGTTCCCGCTTTCGTGGTCTTTCCACCATGACGGCTCCGGCCAGCGAGTCGCTGAGCAGTACCGATTCCTTCGATTTTCCCACGCGCACCTGCCATGCTCCCTGAAACGGCAGCCGTTCGCAGACGGTCACCTTGATCCCGGGCCGCACATCCTGCGCCGCGAGATACCGCAGCATGGCGGGGTCCTTGTCCGACACGCTCACCACGCGCGCGCTCTGCCCGGGCTTGATTTCCGACAAGGCCTTGAACTCATCGCCCGGCAAGGCCCCTTCGAGCGACGGGATGGCATGACCGTGGGGATCGAACTCTGGATGCCCCAGTTTGGCCGCGATGCGCTCCTCAAAGCGCTCCGAGATAAAGTGCTCCAGCCGCTCCGCCTCCTGGTGCACCTCGTCCCACGGGTAGCCCAACACCTGGTTCAGAAACGTCTCGATCAGTCGATGGTGACGCACGATCTCGAGCGCGCGCCGCTTGCCGGGAGCTGCCAGCCGCACCCCGTGATGCTTGCGGTAGAACACCATTGCGGGCTGCGCCGCCGCGAGTTTCTGCAGCATGTTGGTCACCGAAGCGCCGGTAATCGCGAGATGCAGGGCGATTTCGGTGCTGGCGACCTCGCGCTCCTCGCGCCCGCTGAGCTCAAAGATAGCCTTCAGGTAGTCGTCGACGGCCTCGCTGCCGACTACAGCAGCTCTAGTGGCCGGGATAGCGGGCTCAGACGGAACCTTCGTCTTTCTCTTTAGTTTACCCATCTCGGTTGCTTGACTTAGCTTAGCATTCGTCTATGATTTAGTCATGGCTAATTATTCGCCGACAGGTGCCAGGATTGCTCCGCCAGGCCGGCGTACCCAGTTAGCGAGCTATCTCGGACCAGCTTTCGTCGCCTCGGTAGCCTACATTGATCCCGGCAACTTCGCCACCAACATAGAAGGCGGTTCGCGGTTCGGCTATCGGCTGTTATGGGTGCTGCTCTGGTCGAACGCCATGGCTATTCTCCTCCAGTATCTCTCCGCCAAGCTGGGCATCGTGACTGGCTTTACGCTGCCGCAGAACTGCCGCCGCCACTTTTCCCGCCCCGCCACTATTTTGTTATGGCTTACAGCCGAGGTCGCTGCAATTGCGACTGACCTCGCCGAGTTCCTGGGAGCGGCGCTTGGCCTATATCTGCTCTGCGGGCCGGTGTTGCTGGCGCACGGCTACACCCGCACCGGGACGCTTTTCGCGGCGGCGCTTGTCTCCGCCGCCGCCGTCTTCCTGATCCTTGCGCTTGAATTGCGCGGCTTTCGCGCACTGGAGAGGGGCATCATGGCCTTCGTGGCCGTGATCGGGCTCTGCTACGGCTTTGAGGTTTTCCTAGTCCATCCGGACTGGCACGCGGCCGCCCTGGGCGCGCTGCTTCCCACCCTGGATACGCGGTCGCCGCAGACCTTCCACCAAAGCATCTATCTGGCCGTCGGGATGCTCGGCGCGACTGTGATGCCGCACGTCGTGTATCTCCACTCCGCGCTGGTTCAACCGCGGCGCACACAGCTGCAAGCGGGCATTCCCGCTTTCCAGCATGTCGCCCAAACTCGTCGCTATCTCAGCTTCGAGCTAACCGATGTTTTTCTCGCGATGAATGGGGCGTGGCTGATCAACTCCGCCATGATCGTGGTTTCGGCGGTTGCCTTCACTCATCTGGCAGCGCCCGTCACGGACGTGGAGCAGGCCTACGGCACGCTGGGCCCGCTGCTTGGCCCCGCCGCCGCGACAGTGTTCGCCGTGGCGCTGCTCTGCTCCGGGCTGTCGTCCTCGACAGTCGGCGTAATGGCGGGGCAGGTCATCATCGAAGGCTTCCTCGACATCAAGTTCTCGATCTTTCTGCGCCGCCTGATCACCATTATTCCCGCGCTGGCCGTTGTCGCTATCGGCCTGGACCCGCTCAGAATCCTGATCCTGTCGCAGGTAGTGCTCAGCTTCACCCTTCCTTTCGCGTTAGTCCCGCTGCTGCTCTTGACCGGTCGCCCCACCGTGATGGGAAGCTTTGCGAGCGCTGCGCGCACCCGCGTCGCCGGCTGGACCACCGTGGCCGTCATCATCACCCTCAACGTTGTGCTGCTCGGTCAACTCGTCTTCTACCACTAGGTCAGGATTGTCGTGAGTGTGGAGGTGTTTGGGCGTGCTGTAGTACAAGCTCGTCGACCGGTAAGCGCCCAGTAGAAGGAGGCGAGCCTTAAGCCACGCTGAAGGCCCGCGTCAACCGATACGCCAGCACGCTGCTTGCATTGTGGCGCAAGCAGCGTTGAATCAATAGCTTCACTCTCCTGTTCCAATGGATCCTAAATCGATTTACCTGCTTGTCACAGGGCTTGCTTACCGTTCTGTGAGCCGTGCATGTACACCTTGCCTTCGTTCTGCAACAGAGTAGCCCGGTGACACGCAAGCTGCCGCTCGTCGTTTGTGACGGTCGACGGAAGAACTTTAGATGAGGACCTATGTCTACAAAGAAGGTATGGATTTGGTTCGCGCTGTTCGTTTCGTTAATGATCTACCCGGCGTGCGGTCAGACGGGACGCGGGACGTTAACGGGATCGACGACGGATGCGCAAGGCTTCGTGCTCCAGGGAGTTCGAGTGACGCTTGATCCTGGCGGGACAGCGGCTACGTCGGACGCCACGGGCCAGTTTACGTTCACAGGTCTGGCAAGCGGAAGCTACACGGTGACCGCCTCTTACGTCGGCTTCGCTCCCATCTCGAAGACCGTGACGGTGTCGGCTGGGCAGGTTGCGCGGATCGACACTGTTCTAACCGTGCAATCGAACACGCAGGATGTCGAGGTGTACGCGGAGCGGCAGGGCGGAGAGTAGGAGGCGATCAATCGCACCCTGAATGCGGACAACATTATCAACGTGCTCCCGGCGGATGTGATTACCAGTCTGCCAAATGCCAATATCGCCGACGCTTTGGGCCGACTGCCGGGCGTGACGCTGGAGCGCGACGAGGGCGAAGGCAAGTATGTGCAGATACGCGGGACAGAGCCGCGACTTGCAAACACGACCATCGATGGGATTAACATTGCGTCGGCGGAGACGGTGCGACAG
>CAXTWP010000081.1:0-430 GCA_964247945.1 uncultured Acidobacteriaceae bacterium
ACCTTTTGCCGCCGCTCCAGCGTCTAAAGCCAAGTGAAGGAACCGATCCGCAAGCTCGACACCCGTAGCGACACGGACGTCAACCGTCCTCTGCGCCTCGTCGTAGCCGCGCTGATGCTCCGCAAAGAGCCGGACGACGCCGCGCTTGAGGTCCTCATCTGCCAGCGCAAACCCAACGCTCCCATGAGCCTCAAGTGGGAGTTCCCGGGCGGCAAGATCGAGCCCGGCGAGACCCCCGAACAAGCCCTTGCCCGCGAACTCAACGAAGAGCTCGGCATCGACGCCGTCATTGGCCGCCGCGTCGCCCAGGTCCGGCATAAATACCGAAACGGCGGTGCCATCGACCTCCAGTTCTTCGTCGTCGACGAGTTCGGGGGCGCGCTCGAGAATCGCATCTTCAACGACATGCGCTGGTCCCCTCTGAGCGCTC
>CAXTWP010000081.1:440-7442 GCA_964247945.1 uncultured Acidobacteriaceae bacterium
CCGACTTGGGCCTCGTCCGCGACCTCGCCGACGGCCGCCTCCTTTAAAGTCAGCTAAGCAGCAAGCGCTCGAACAATCTACCGGACGAGTGTTCGTCGGCTAGCCGGAAGATCACCAGCAAAATCGCTGTTATGAGAACCAGGCATGTGCCCATCTCAGCCTTCGTAAAGACCGCCGCAAACAAGGTCAGCAGGATTGCGACCCATGCACCCTTCTGCCGGCTTCCCGCTGTACAGAGACACTCGACACATATATAAACGGCCGGAATGATCGCTACGTCGGAGTCATAGCGCTGCATCCTTGGGTTCGCAAGCACAGCGGCGACGATAAGAACTGGCACCCAAAGCCGTTCTACCGCCGGCCGGCTCTTGTATTTGCGAAAGAGCAACAACCCTAGGAACAACGCCACGATAATGATGAAATATCCACCCATCACACCGTTCGAAGTTCGCATGATGGCGAATATCCGTCCACATTTGGCGACATAGTTGTATAGACCGTAACCTGTATCCTGATTCTGTATAATTTGACGGTAAACGCCACGCTGGAAATCCCCATAAGCCGTTGGCGCTGAAAGACGTTGCAGCAGGTAACCTGACAGCACACAGAATACACAGCACAAGCTTCGCAACCCCTGTTTAGCTCCTGCGAGCAGCGGTAAAGTGAGGAACAGCAGGAACGGCGGTTTGACGATAGCGGCGAAAGTCAAGGCAACATAATATAAGCTCCAGCGATTACGGCGGACCCCTGGAACTCCCGCCAGCAAGATCAAACCATAGAATAGGTTGGCGATGTTCCCGCTAAGTAACATGAGTTCTTCAACAAACCGCGGCTGAAACGTGAACATAACCATCGCAACTAATGGAGTCAGCCATTTGCTGGATACATAGAACGTAGCGATTACCCCCGGGATAGAGAGTATTCCCAGCGAAGCGACGACAAGATAGAGGAACCATCCTGCTTGCTTGGGAAGCAGTGATCCTATCCAACTGGCGAAACGAAGGAACCAGGGAGGGTATACAAAGGGCAGTACTCCTGCATTCGCCAAATACGGGTTGCCACCCTTCTGAAACACTGCAATTGCTCGCGCATACACACGCGCATCTCCAAAACATACATCGCCTTCGTGGACTAGGCTGCGGCATCGCACAACACTCAGTCCCAGAAAGATCATCGTGATCAGAGCATAAGAAAGTGCCATCTTCAGGCGCGATCTCAGGACGGATGAGTCAGGAGTCATGCTGCAATAGTACGTTTAGGCAGCGAAGGAGGGAATGCTTTCAGGCAGCATCCGCAAATCCTTGCTACCGCTGTTCTGAACAGGGTGCTGCTCCCACTGGTCCTGATGATAATGCTGCGGTTGATCGACAAGCATGAGTTGATGGGCAGCTACACGAACGCGCCTGGTTCGATGCAGCGGCTCGGACAACGGCTGTGATTGCAATCGTGCTTTCAGTGGTGCTGATCTTCGATTTCACTGTTCGGACGATGGTGACCATTGCCGGAAAACTCTGGGTGGCCCGGGCCTCGATTTGAGCCCTGGGTAATAATCAGGGATTCCTATTCACCTGCACGACTCCGCTTCTAGAACGTGCGTCAGCGGCACACGCTGTACCGCCCGGCTAGTCCAAGCCCAAGCCGGACGACCGGATCGACCCGGATCTCGATCCTTTGTTATGAAGATCTTGCGATACTCCGTGCAAAGAAACTGGCCGTCAGTATCCGGCCCTAGCCGACGCTGGATTACAAAGCCACCCGCACCCCTTCGCCGCTCTTCACATAGGTAAAACGCTCCTTGAACTTTAGGATCGGCTGCTCCAGATAGCGAAACGAAAGCATGGCGATCAGGATGGTCGGAGCCAACGTCAGAAGGTGCGCGAACGGGATAAAGATATACCGGCCGCTGGTCCAGACACGAGCTAGCACGGCGGCCTCCACGCCGATGGTGAAGCCATGCACCACATACAGCCCGTACGAGATTCTGCCGAGATAGACCATCCACCCCGGTGCCCGAAGCGGTGCCCCGACAAACGCCAGAAAGAAAGCGACGCATCCCGCCAGCACCATCGCGTACCCGATCACCACGCCCGGCAATGAGGCTCCGGTGTGCCGGAACAGATGGAACCAGGTCTCACTTAGAACCACCAGTCCGCTCCCGCCTGCAACCAAGAGGCTTCGTTGTGCCCAGGAGAGCCGCCACTCTCGCCGATGCAGGGCCAACGCCAGCAGCGTCCCCGCGGCGAAGAACTGGAACTGCATAAAGCTGTTCACCCACACCACATCGACTAACGCCTTATGCCGGTAGCCGAGCCAGGCCAGCGTCACATAAGCGACCACTACACAGAAAACAGCCGCCGTGCGCAGCGTCTTCCCCCCCCCGCTTTAGCGATGCTGGGAACGACAAGATAGAACTGCTCCTCGATCGACAAGCTCCACAACGGCGCGATCAGCGCAAACGTCCATCCATATCGGGCGACGTAGAGGTTCGTCGCCAGCAACAGCAGGTAAGGCAGCGCCCGCGCCGGCGTGTGCCAGGTGTGCGAGAACTGTCCCAGAAAATAGCTTGCCCCCACGGCCAGAAAGTAGAGCGGCCAGATGCGCAGAGCGCGCCGGATAAAGAACGACTTGATATGCACTGTGCCCGTCGTCTCCCGCTCCCGGATCAGAAGCTCCGTGATCAGATAGGCGCTGAGCAGAAAAAACAGGCAGAGACCGCACCGCATGGCCCGAGCGGCCACGATCGCCCAGGGATGGTTCGACGGATATTCCGGGATGTGATGCACGTAGACGAGAAGGAACGCGACAAACCGCAGCACGTCCAACTCGGGACGATAGAATCGCTTGGCCACTGAGCAGGGACTCCTTGCGTCAGCTTACAGTGCGCGCGGCCCGGAACATAACTCATATATCCATCTCCATTCAGCCCGCCGGCGCACTGAACATCAGCCGGGGGCCATCTTCGCGACGGTCTCATCGTTGCCAGGGTGAGTTTCCGACCGCATATCTTGACACGGCTTCGCACTCCTTCTACGGTCAAAATGAAGATTTCGCATGAACGTCTCTCCCAGCACCGAATTTAAGAACAACGTCACCACCAAGATCGAATGGGGCCGCTACACCTCTCCCACTGAAGTCATAACCGAAGCCCTGCACCTGCTTGAAGAGCAAGATCAGGCCCGGGCCACGCAGATGTTCTCCCTAAACCAGGAGCTGGGCCGCCGCCTTGAATCGCTAGATCAAGGCCGCCACGTGTCCGCCTCCGAAGCGCGCGTTCGCCTACGGCACAAGTCCGAACAGCACCGCCAAGCTAAGGCGTGACAGACTACGTTCTCAGCGAAGATGCTCGACCTGGATTCCATCTGGGACTACATTGGCGGAGCATAGCATCGACGCAACGGACGGCTGGACAGTAAGCTCTTCGCTTCGCTCGATCTGATCGCCGCAAACTCGGCATCGGCCATAAACGCGACGACCTCACAACTTACCCCATCCTCTTCGGGGGGTCGGTGCTTACCTCATCCTCTACCGCACTCAACCAAGTGCCGTCGAGATCGTGCCCGTCACCCAAGGCTCGCGTGACATCCCATCGTTGCTGCATCAGCGCACGCTCCTATGAGGCCCAGACACATCTCCCTACCCCACCAGCCCGTTGAACATCAGCACCAGCGACAGCACAATCACGATCCCCGCCGTTCCCCAGGCGACGACGTTGAACCAATGCGAGTTCGTATGTTCGCCCATCAGCTCGTGCTTGTTGATCAGCCGCAGCATGAAGACCAGCACCACCGGCAATAGCACCCCGTTCAGCACCTGCGACAGGATCGCCACCTTCACCATCGGGAAGCGCGGAATCAGCACCACCGCCGCGCCTAACCCGAGCAGCAGCGTGTAGAACCAGTAGAAGAACGGGGCTTCGCGCCAGCTCTTGTCCAGCCCGCTCTCGAACCCCATACCCTCGCACACCACATAGGCCGTCGAAAGCGGCAGGATGGATGCCGCGAACAGCGACGCGTTGAACAGCCCCGCCGCGAACAGCAGGAAGGCGTACTTCCCGGCGAGCGGCATCATCGCCCGCGCCGCCGTC
This sequence comes from uncultured Acidobacteriaceae bacterium, assembly GCA_964247945.1. GTDB lineage: Bacteria > Acidobacteriota > Terriglobia > Terriglobales > Acidobacteriaceae > Edaphobacter. The sequence continues at coordinate 4,525 of CAXTWP010000081.1, forward strand.
GTCGCGTCGGCGATGTCGCGGATGCCGTGCGTATACAGCGTCGCCGCGCACGCCACGATGATGAACCACGCCACCACGTCCGTAAAGATCGACCCGACGATCACGTCCAGCCTTGAAGCCTTCAACTGCAGCGCCGTCACGCCCTTGTCCACGATCGACGACTGGAGGTAGAACTGCATCCATGGGGCGATCGTCGTCCCAATCACACCAACTACCATGTAGAGATAGTCTTTCTCTCGCCACACCCCGGACGGCGGCAGCTTCACCGTCTCGACCAGCGCCAGGTGCCAGTCCGGCCGGCTCAGCACCCCGGCCACGATGTACGCGATGTAAAAGACGCTCGCCAGGAGGAAGATCTTCTCGATGCTTTTGTAGTTGCCCTTCACCACCATCACCCAGACCACCGCCGCGCCAATCGGCACGCTGAGGTACTTCGACACTCCGAACAGCCCCACGCTGCCCGCGATCCCCGAGAACTCCGTCACCACGTTGCCGAAGTTCACGATCACCAGCAGCAGCAGCATGAAGAACGTCATGCGCAGCCCGAACTCCTCGCGGATCAAATCGCTCAGCCCCTTGCCGGTCACCGCGCCCATTCGAGCGCACATCTCCTGCACCACGATCAACGCCAACGTGATCGGGATCATCGTCCACAGCAGCGTATACCCGTACTGCGCGCCCGCCTGTGAGTAGGTGTAGATGCCGCCCGAATCGTTGTCCACATTGGCCGTGATGAACCCCGGCCCCAGCACGCCAAGGAACAGCACCACACGCAGCCGCCACCGGCGCCAGCGCGTCATCGTTTGCCCCGCAGCAGCGCAATCACCTGCTCGGCGTGGACGACGCCCGCCAGCCGCTTCTCGCCGTCCACCACCGGCAGCGAACGCAGGTTGTACTTGTCGAACAACTCAGCCACCTTCTTCGCGTTCGCGTTCAGGTCGCAGCAGACAAAATGCCCGTCCGAAAGGTCCTTGAGCCGATCTCCGCCCTTCGCCAGCAGGAGTTTCACCAAAGGAACCGCCGCCGTGATCCGGCCGTGACGGTCGAGCAGGTAGATGTCCGTCACGTTCTCGAGATCACCCTCGAAGCCGCGAAGCGCAACCACGGCGTCCACCACCGCCGCCTCAGTCGGAACCGCGACATAGTCCGTCGTCATGCGGCCCGCGGCCGAATCCGCCGGAAAATCGAGCAAGTCTTCGACCTCCTGCCGCTCCTCCGGCTCCATCTCGTGCAGGATGGCGTCGCTCAACTCGTCCGTCAGCTCGGACAACAGATCGGCGGCCGCCCCTGGGTCCATCTCCTCCACAATGTCAGCAATCTGCCCGGAGTCGAGCGACGCAATCAGCGACTGCTGCATCTTCGGTTCCACCTCTTCGAGAGCCTCCGCCGCCACCTCCTCGTCAAGCGAGTTGAACAGCACCTGCCGCTCGGCCGGAGCCAGATCTTCAAGAATGTCTGCGATGTCGGACGGATGCATCCGCGAAAGCCGGTCCTGCCCGACCTTCAGCTTCACGCGGCGCGCCGGATCGCGCTCGATCAGATCGACAAACTCCCACGGAATGACGCTCGGCGCAAAGCCGCGCGAGACACGCTCGATGGTGGTGGACGGCAGACCCTTCAGCAGCCGCCGCAGCGCTCCGCGCGTGCCTACCTCCACCTCCGCGATGCGCAAGGCAGGCTCCCGCTGCAACTCCCCGATGGGCACCCAAACCAGATCCACGTCATTGACACGAACGACTTTATGGCCGTTCATGTCGATGATCTGCTGGTCCAGCAGATCGCGCTCTAAAAACAGGTACGCTGCATCTGTCTGTCCGGCATCGAACTCCACGGGCATCGCGCTGGCACCCATCTGAAGACGACACGCCGCATCCGGCTGCAGCTCCGCGACCCGGACGAGCACCGGAAGCTTCCCCGCCCCGGAACCCACTCGCCGCACCACGAGCGACTGCACCCGATGCACGTCCGCCATCGGATCGACTGCGAACTCGCGCACCCTTCCAAACACTTGGCCGGCCGCGTCGAAGACCACCGTGCCCATCAGCGTGGAGACGCTCGTCCTGTGGGTGACGTGCTGGTTCATGGGAGCGTCCGGCTACTTGAGATTGATTGCGGAGAACCATAAGCGACGGCTTAGATAGGGGCGCCAAGCCGCATAGCCATGCTACTGCATCGCCAAGACAGAGCGGCATCCGCTCGATCCGGAACAGCTTGCTCGGCTGCTCTACACGCTCCCGCCGGCTGTCATAATTCTGTGAAAAGCACGTTTAGCATGGCGCAATGGCGCTTTCTCAGCTAGTCTGAGAAAAACCCAACAAACAGTTCCATTCTGAAACATTCAACGCCTTCTCCTCTTAGTCGATGTATTGCTCAAGCGTTGCAGCTGTGGCTAGAGGTCTTCCATGCACGTTCGTTTTCTCTTGATCTTCTGCGTTCTTTGCAGCACCGCCAAGGTGCCCATGTACGCCTCCGAGAAAAAAGACCCTAAGGACGCCGTTTCAGGGTCGGCACCCGCGGCTGCGGCGACGTTCCCTCATGATGCAACCAGCTCTGCTACAGACCCCGCGATGGCGGCTGCGACCGCCGTCGCGCTTCGGCCCTACATCCGGCCTCGCGTTGACAGCTCCGTGGCCGTCGAAACCACGGCCACTCCGCTAAGCGCCACCTCTATGCGCATTACCCCCCAGATGATCGACACCGCCGCCGGTGCCTTTGAGGACCCGGCACGTTACTTCCAGCTTCTCCCCGGCGTCGCCGCGCAGAGCGACCAGCGCAACGACTTCCTCGTCCGCGGCGGCAATCCCAGCGAAAACCTCTTCGTTATTGACAATATCGACGTTCACTCCATCAGCCATCTCGCCCTCTCCGACTCCACCGGCGGCTTTGTCTCCATGATCGACAACGCCGCCGTCCAAAGC
>CAXTWP010000081.1:7452-10873 GCA_964247945.1 uncultured Acidobacteriaceae bacterium
GTCCAAAGCATGACCCTGCACACGGCCGGCCACGACGCCAAGTTCGACGACCATCTCTCCTCCGTCGTCGAAATCTCCACCATTCCCGACCAGACACCCCACAGCCGCCTGGCCGTCCGTCATATGACCGAGGCGGGCATCGCCGGTGTCGGCGGCTTGGACTCCCGTCCTTTCGGCGACCACGGCTCGCTCTTCGTCTCCGGCCGCGAAGGCATTCTGCGCTACGTCACCAATGACATTGGCCTCAACGGCGTTCCCCACTACAACAACAGCCTCGTCCGAGGCGATAGCACCTTCGCCAACGGAGACAAGATCTGGGGCATGGCCCTCACCGGCATGGACTCCATCGTCATCCGTCCGAGCCAGTACGACCCCGGCGAGACCAACCCCATCGACGTCCACTACAGCGGCTGGCGCAATACGACCGGCCTGAACTGGCAGCACGGCTTCTCCGCGCGCTCCTTCGGCATCTTCACGCTTTCGAACTCGGAGCAGTCTCAGACCGTCCTCCAGAACGCCCAACAGACCGGCGGACAGGACATCTACAACGAGCAGACCCACGACGGCGATACCTCGCTCAAGACCCAGTTCACCCTTCAGGCCAACGAGCGCCTGGCTCTCAGTGCCGGGGCCACCGAGACCCTCACCCGCCTCAACTACTATATCGTTCAGCCCGATGGCGTCGCCATGAACCCCTACGACGCCAACCCCGCCGGCTCCCTTTCCACCAACGTGCACCGCAACTTCGCCACAGCCGAGGACGCCGGCTACGCGCAGGCCGTCGCCGCCCTGCCCGCCGGCATGCGCTTGACCGTCGCCGCCCGCGCGCACCATTGGGCCCTCGGCAATAATTTCGCCCTTACGCCCAAAGCCTCGCTCTCCGTCCCGCTGGGCAGCCTCCGGACCTTTACCCTCGGCTACGCCGACTACGTGCAAATGCCCGCGTACCTCTACATGTTGTCCTTTCCCGGCAACACGGCGCTCCAGCCCATCCGCTCGCGCCACTACACCGCCGCCATGACCCTGGTCGACCAAAGCCGTGTGAAACTGACCCTGGCGGCCTACCGGAAGCAGTACCGCGATTACCCCGTGGCTACCCAGTACCCGCAGCTCTCACTCGCTAATGTCGGCGACACCTTTGGCGAAGCCTTCCTTCTGTTCCCCATGGTCAGCCGGGGCCTCGGCAAAGCAGGCGGCGTCGAACTGGCCCTCGACCTTAGGCCGACCTCCCGCCTGACGCTCATGGCCAATCTCGCCTACGCTCGCAACCGCTACAGCGGCCTTGATGGCGTCCTGCGTAACGGCAGCGCCGACCTACCCTGGATCGGCAACGTCGCGGCCGTTGTACAGTTACGCCAGGGCCTGGTCACCTCCCTGCGCTACAGCGGCACCTCCGGCCATCCCTACACGCCCGACGACATGGTGCAGAGCACTCTGCAGGACCGCGATGTGTATGACCTCACGCAGATCAACGCGCGCCGCGCCGACGCATACGGTCGTCTGGACTTCCGCATCGAGCGCACCATGCGTGTTCGGTCTGGCGAGCTGCTCTGGCATGTCGGACTCGACAATGCGCTCAACCGCAAGAACTTCTACAGCTGGGAGTGGGAGCCGAACAGCGGCCGAATTACCCGTCAGGATCAGATGCCCATCTTCCCCGATGGTGGTGTCAAGTACAGCTTCTAGACCTCTCCATCATGCTCCGCGGCCGTTGAACTTCCTTGACACCTCCGCCGTTTACCGACGACACTGCGAACACGCCGTGACTGCAGCACACGACGGCTGCTCATCCCTGAGGTTTCGATTGGCAGATTCGACCACCAGCCACGTAAGCCTCATCCTCTCCTCGTCGCTCGCCAGCGTCAACACCGTCGAGCAGACCGCTGAGGAGTACGCTCAGCGCGCCGGATTTGACGAGGACACAGTTCCGAATGTGGTCATGGCCGTCCGCGAGGCCGCCGTAAACGCCGTCCTGCACGGGAACGACTACGACCCCGCCAAGACCGTCGGCGCGTCCTTCAATCTCACCGCCGAGTCGCTCGTCATCCGCGTCTCCGATCAAGGCCCAGGTCTCGACCCCGCCACCATTCCCGACCCGCTCGCCCCCGAGAACATCCTGCGCGGCTCCGGCCGCGGCATCTTCCTTATCCGCGCCTTTATGGATGAGGTACACTTTCGCCAGCTACACCCAGGCACGGAACTCACTCTCATCAAACACCGTACACCCGTGCAAACGGGGACATAAGGAGATCGCTTCATGAGCATGAAAGTAAAGACTCGCCAGGTCGACGGCATCACCATCATGGACCTCAGCGGCCGAATTACGCTGGGCGAAGGCAGCGTCACGCTGCGCGATGCCGTGCGCGATGTGCTCGCCAAAGGCTCAAACAAGATCCTGCTAAATCTAGGCGACATCAGCTATATCGACAGCTCCGGCATCGGCGAACTGGTCAGCGCCTTCACCACGGTCAAGAACTCCGGAGGCGAACTTAAACTGCTCAACCTGACAAAAAAAGTCCACGACCTTCTACAGATCACCAAGCTCTACACCGTCTTCGACATCAAGGACGACGAGGCTTCCGCCGTCGCCTCCTTCACCAGTTAGACTGGCGTGGCCTCCTCATCGGCTTGTTTGTTATTACCCCAAAGTAATCTGCCGTTCTGCCGCTTACGGAGCCGAACAGCACTAAGGCCGTCCGCAAGGATGGCCTTTGTGCTTCCAACAACCAACTACTTATTATCGAAATCCACCTTAGGCGCTGTCTTCGCTCCCGGATCCGCCGTGTAGTACTCATTCTTCGGCTGGAATCCCGCAAAGCCGGCAAACAAGCTATTCGGAAACTGCTGGATGAACGTGTTGTAGTCCCGGATAGACTCGTTGTACCGTCGTCGCGCCACCGCGATTCGGTTTTCGGTGCCCGACAGCTCATCCTCCAGCCGCATAAACTGGTCGTTGCTCTTCAACTGCGGATAGTTCTCCTGCATCCGCATCAGCGGCAGCAGCGCCACGTTCAGCCGGTCGTTCGCCGCCAGCTTCTCGTCGGGCGACTTCGCTGTCATCAGCCCCGCTCGCGCATTCGCAATCGAGGTCAGAATGCTCTCCTCGACATGCGCATACCCCTTGACTGTCGCCACCAGGTTCGGGATCAGGTCTGACCGGCGCTGCAGGTTTACATCGATCTCGGAGAACGCCGCTTTGACGTTCTGGTCCTTCGCCACCATCTGATTCTTTGAACTGACATAGCTGCCGCCTGCAAACAGCAGCACTACGATCAGCAATCCAAGTACGCCCAACACTGCCCATGAAGCTTTCATCGCATCCTCAATCTTGAATCATCCTGCATCAGTCTAGGCGCTCTGCATGTTGCAGCATCAAAAATTGCCGCTGGCTCCGCCTCCACCTGAACCGCCGCCCCCAAAC
>CAXTWP010000082.1:0-10867 GCA_964247945.1 uncultured Acidobacteriaceae bacterium
CCTCAACTTCGCTCTCATCGTAGAAGCACTCAGATAGTGTGAACACGTCCTAGAACCACTTCAAAGTGCGCGGAATCCCGATCCGCTTGACCTGGTCAAGCGAAACTTCTTGGTCCCTACGAATCGTAGAGCCCGGCCGTTTCTGCCCATTCGTGGGCGGCCATCTGCTGGGCGATCTCCAGCCGACCGTTGTTCTTGAGGTAGGCGGTGATGCCCGTCGCGAAAGGTGTGGCAGCCAATCTCGGTCTTTGTACTCTCTGCGAGCACCCGCCGGCGGATCATGCGGCTTAACACACGCTCCAAAGAAATGCGTAATTTACCTCCATAGAACTAGCAGCAACCAACGACAGAAAGCGTTTTTGCAACAAATCCCTGTAGTTCAGTGTCACTAATGGGCTCGGTACCGGCGTTGGGATTTTCACCATGATGATACCGCTTTGTGTAGTCGTTCGCCGCAACCAAATCTTCGAAAACCGGAGCTAAACCGTGGGTGTTGCCTGCATCCCCAATCTTTCGACAGATCACTCCCAGTGTGTCGTCACCGAACTGTGTCGGAAAGAGATTACGGGCGTACGTTTCGAGAACAGGCCTGATCTTGTTGACGATGTCGCGCGGCTTGCCGGTCGCGTTATTGTAATAGCCGCTTAAGGCAGAAATATCTGCGTGCAGCTGTGCCTGTGTCGCCTCTTCGATATTCCATTCCGTGATAATGGTATTGCTATGCCCGACCCGTGAAAGATGTAGGCACTTGTAATCGACGCTCTGCTCGCGAAGGCGATCGTAAAGTCGTTTTAGAAAGCTTTGATCGTGCGAGAGAACGATGACCTGCAGGCACTCACAGCCGCATTTGCGGATCTTTTGCACGGTATGGTCTTTTCGGAATGCATCCTGGCTATTGAAGGGGTCATCGAAGACGACGATGCGACCTGCTTTGTTTGTGTCATGTTCCAATTCGGCAAGAAAAAAAGCGAGAGCCAAGGTGCTCTTGTCGCCAGAGCTGAGAGTGTTGCGGAAGCTGGGCGTGCTCAATGGTGTTTTTCCATCGCCAAGGCTAACCGGGGTTTCATTGATTAGAATCTGGAACTCGGAACTCGGGACGCCTCCTGGATAGCCATGCTTCGTGCCCGTGATCCTGAAACCCGCCTGGAAGTCAGTGAGTAGCTTGTTGATGGTCCTCTCATAGGTCCTAATTACGGTTCCCGTGTATTTGTCGAGCTTTTCCCGCGCCGCCTCTTTTCGATCTTCTAGCGTCTTCTTGTTCTTCAACTCGGCTGCGTGTTCATCGCACGCCTTTACACAATCCACCGCATGACGCGCCTTAGTTGCCTGGAGCCTTTGCAGTTCCCGTCGGATTTCGTGGAGGCTAGCACCCTCTAGCGAAGCCTTTTTCGCCGCTACAGAAACGCTCGCAGCTCGAACGGCTGTATTATATTCGCCTGCTGAGGCTAGAAGTGCCTGCGTCACGGCAAAGGACGTTAGATATCGTTGATCCGGCTTAATGGTTTCGAGCGGTGCCGCTGCCTTGTGGTCGCAAAGAGCGAGAGCGGCATCGCGCCATTCACGTAGAGTTCTACCGACGCCCTGGGGCGATGAGATCTGCGGAACCACGAGAGCGCAGTAACGGCCCCAGAACTCTGCCGCCGCTTCGTTACCCGAGAGAACTTTCTCTATCTCGGCGATAGCACGATCGCCTAACAAAGTTGCGTAGGTTGTGCGTCTATGGGAAATTGCTTGTTTCAACTCGCTGTAGGCTTCGTCGAAGAAAGCGCGATAGGCACCAATCATACTCACCCCTTTGAGCGACTGCTCACAGAACGGGCAAGCGTCGTTATGAATATAACCGAGGCCTTCCTGAATCCACTGCTCGCCGCTCTCGCTCATTTTGTGAGTCACAATATGTTCGGCAACACGACGCTCAGCTTCGGTCGAAAGGTCGGCCACAGTTTGGCCTAGAATAGCGTCGAAGCCCTCAATGGAGGATGGTATTGAGACTTCGGAAAACCCCGCTCGCGCCTTTAGCTGCGCGGCCTGCTGAACCGCCTCGAGCTCTTTCTCTTTGGTAGCGATCTTTTGATCAATGTCGGCATCGGCTGTGAGGACAAGGAATGCATCAAAGCCTACTCCAGCAGGAACGCGCCCTTCGACAATGGCGCGCTTGGTTTTTATCTCACTGTTAGAGGTGCGTATGTCGGCATCGATGTTGTTGACTTCCTGAACGAGCATGACCCCTTGCTTACCAATGATGACGCGGTAAAGATTCCTCTTATGGTCGAGACCGACGGCGTCCCCGGAAAACACGTTCTCCGCTATAAACGTTGCATCGAACACTGCGAGATGCGGCAAGGGCTGGGTCCATGCACCAGATTTAAAATTGATCACGCCGGCATCTGTTAGAAGCGTGACGTTTGGGGCCGAAACGCTGCCTAATGTCTTTCGTCCGAGCACATGCGCAGGATCGTTGCTTTGGACCGAACGTAACACGGCACAAAGGGTACTTTTACCCCGACCGTTCTCTGCAAAGATAAGATTCACACGCTTTAGCGTCACATCTCCCGCTGCATTGTAATTCTGAAATCGACCGACATTCTGGATGGATACGAACTTGGCGAGAGTCATGCGGGCTTTCTAAAGGAAGTTTTTAGCTCAACACGCAAGATGAGTGTGAATCGATGCAGACTGAGCGTCAACCTATTTCCGTCCAAGCGGTTTATTACCAGGCTTCTAAATTCCTATACGCTCGACCTCGTCGAGCGAAACCTCGTCATCCCTTCTGTCGTAGAGGCCGGTCGTCCTGGCCGATTCATGGGCGGCCATCTGCTGGGCGATCTCCAATCGGCCGCCGTTCTTGAGATAGGCGGTGATGCCCGTCGCGCGGAAGGTGTGGCAGCCGATCTCGGTCTTGATCCCGGCCGCAAGTGCCCGCCGGCGAATCATTCGCCAGACATCGGACTGGAGCATGGCGTTGGCGGTCAACTGCCCTGACCGCCCGCGCGTCGTGCGGAAGAGGGGACTCTTCCGGTCTTCAGCCATCCCGGCCGCCGCGATGTACTCGACGAGGTAATGGTCCAAATTGTGGTGGGTCGGCATCTCGTGCTCCTTGCCGGCCTTCTCGTGGAGCCGCACCCATCCGCGTCGACCCTGTATGTAGAAGTCTTCGACCTTCATGGACGTGGCCGCTCCGACGCGGGCGAATGTGTAGACCATCAGACCGATCAGAGCGCGGTCGCGCAGGCCGGGAAGGGAAGCGACATCGATGGAGTCGATCAGAGTGCGCGCCTCGTCGGCCTGAAGGACGGGTGTCTTGCCCCGCCGCTGCGAGTATTTCGGGCCGCGCACGGCGTGGGCCGGATTGGCGGGCACGATCTGGCCCACCACCATCCAATCGAAAAGCATCCTCAAGGCTGCTAAACGGACCTTTACCGTGGGTTTGGAGTTGACCTTGAGCTGGGCCTCGACGAACGCGGCTACATGGACCGGCTCCACCTGGGCCAACTCCGCGACCCCGTGGAACGCGCAGTATGCCGAGAACTGCCGGGCGGCCTCCCGATAGGCGCGCCGGGTGTTGGGATTGCGGATATGCGAGCTGAAGAAGTCGCGGAGCCGTGTGCGGGCCTCGGGCCGCGCGGTGAAGAGGGAGGGCAGGGAAGGAGTCTGAGGGTTGTGAAGCTGTAGCTCTGCCGCCATGCTCGACACTCCTACTGGTTGAACAGTCGCGGAAGCTCGCGGCCTCCGTACACAACACGCTCGAACCGCACCACATCGCCCTCGATCCAGAACAAGATCACATGGTGGCCGAGAGTGGCGAGCCGCACATCGTCGCCGATGTCAGGTCGCAGTTGATAAAGCTTGGGATGTTGCGCGATCTTGCGAAACTCGGCCCGCAGCTCTCGAACAATTCTGATGGCGCGGTGCGGGCTGTCCTGGGCGATCCAGTCGGCAACCTCATCGAGGTCTTGCTTAACGATGGGTGAGAGTATGTAGCGCATTACTCGGTTCCGCCCGCGGCATCGGCTAGGGCTTGATACTTGCGTTCGAGTTCGTCAAACACTTCATCGGGGTCAAGAGCCGGCCTCTTGTCCGCGCGGGCCTGTTGCCAGAGCCGCCTGAGCTCGGCGATGCCGTTCTGCTGCAGCTGGCGCTTGTGCGTCCAATCGCGCAAGGCATCGCGCACCACCTCGCTCGATGAGGCGTACTTGCCGGTTTGGACGGCCTGCCGCAACTGAGCGACCATCTCGGGCGGCAGAGCGATGGAAATCTTCTCGACAGACGGCATGACAACCCCCGGGGATGGTAGCAATTCTTACTACCATATCATTTCTGCCTTCTTGATCGCGGCTCCCCTATTTCCGCATGATAAAGGACATTATCATGCATAATGGCACACCCAAAAAACCGTTAACGACGCATGGCTCTGGCTCTACTGAACGCGGGCTGTTGTTGGAGCCCATTGTTGCGGCTGCCAGTCCAGGATGCCCACTAGCTGAAGAAATAGGACAGTCTCTTCAGCTGGGCCGAAGAACACATAACGGCAACGTAGCAACTGCGACCGGCCGATCGTGAAAGAACGCCCGCTATACCTGAGGATGCAGTCGGTGAAAATACAATCGAGGATGGTCGTATCATCTACGTCGACGATCTGATTTTCGAATGTTTGGTTCTGAATCGTGCGCACCGTGCTTCCTCTATTAGGTGAGTTTACTGGTTTGGCCCGACTGTTTGTCATCGGCTATTCTGAAGCTAGATCTTTACACGAGGTCCTTCATGCCGCCAGCAGCACGGCTCACCGATCCCACCGTTCACGGCTCGCCTTTGGCCCCGGGCACCGGCAGTCCCGACGTGTTTATAGGATTTCTTTCCGCTTGGCGAGCCATGGTCGATCAGCATGCTTGCCCCGCCGTAAGCGCGAGCGGTCCCGATATTGGAGGATCGGTAAAGATGGGCAGTCCTACCGTCTTCATCAATGGCCAGATGGCCACGCGCATGGGCGACATTGTCGTCGAAGTTCCGGGTTTGGCCCTGGGCCCGGCCAATCCAATTGCGATGGGTTGCCCGACGGTCATCATCGGCGATGTGGGCACACCGAATCCGCAAGGAGTGGCGTTGACCGCCGCCGCGCTCGCTGCGGCACCGTTCTGCGAAGTATGCGCTTCCAAGTAGTCGAGGACCGTGGTAGATGCTGGAACATGTTCTTGCCGTGCACGCGGCGGACCGCACACGGTTTCTCATTGCGCTTCCGGCTCAAGGAAGCCTGCTGATCGGGAGAGAAGCGCCCGCCGACATTGTGATTAGCGACACGTTTATGTCGCGGACCCATGTGCGGATCGACTGCAATGCCGGAATCATCGTCTTTACGGATGGCGGTAGCCGGAACGGAACCCTGGTGAACGGTGTGCGGGCAAAGCGGGGAACTCTAAAGCATGGCGACTGCTTTCTGGCGGGGCGGTCGTTCTTCCGTCTCAGCGTCGTTCTTGAAGGCAAAGTTGCCTCGCCACTCGTATTCGGTCCGCCGCCAACGCCTCCGCTTCCAGAGCAGCTTCCCGTACTAAGCGCTATGGCGGTATGCACCTTTGCGGTGCTAGACGGTGCGATCAGTCCCGCGGTCTACGACTTCATTCAACGCTCGGGGGCTTTCTTCCAATCGCTCTATGAGGGAGAACCCGCGATCCCGATCGCTCCAGTGGGTCCCTTCCTCGTCGATCTTTCGGCCAATCCCGATCTTCTCCCGCACCTTGTACAACTCGGCTGGAAAAATGCCTGGGGCGTCTTCCTGAAGTCGTCGGCCAGTTTTGAACAGGTGCGCCACCATCTCCGCACTCTACTACTGACCCAGGCGGAAGACGGCCGTACGCTCTTATTCCGCTTCTACGACCCGCGCGTGCTGGTTTTCTTCGTCGCAACCTGCACGCCGGGGGAACGGGAAGAGCTGTTCGGCTGTATCGAAGCTTTCCTGCTGCTCCAAGAAAAGACGGGTAGTCCGACGTGGCTTATGCCGTCCGGTGAGCGGGTAACCCTCTCCGCAAAAGCTCATGCTTGACACTGTACCAACTGCGGGCCACACTTCGCGCGTCGCTACAAACGGTCATTGAACCCAGATCGAGTACCGCCGCTTTGATGTCAGCACCATTTAGCGATAAGGCTCAACATCACGAGGCAAGCATTGATCGGACACCTGGCGATTGCTGTTCCAAAGTTGGCTTCAGCCCTCCACTTCGAGTGTCTTGTTTTTAAGCGACATAGCTTTAACCATGGAATTAAGAAGGTCTCGTTTTTCTTCATCAAGTAGCTGAAGCGCCACACCGTCCGGTGTCTTCACGTTCAGGGTTGAGGCGTAAGCCACGAAATCTGGGGAACCGTAGCCGGGCAGATAAGATTCACCCGCGATAGCAACTTCGTTCCCCTTATATGTTGCTGTTAGCGAACTCCTACTGATGTACTTAATAATCATCTCTTCCATATCAGACTGCTCTCTCCAGTAGCTGGGTCGAATGTTGCTATGCTAGTGACGTTTGGATTAGCCTGCAAAGCAGGTAGTTCAGACGCTTCCCAGATGTTTCCGGGACGCAGCGATGATCCTATTACGGCATGAACGTCACCACTTGCACCATTGGCGTAGTCACTCGAAATCTGCTTCCATGCGGCAATAGTGGCAGGATCATCCTTATCAAACTAGATCAAAAACAGACACGTGGGCCGCAAAGCCGCTCCGGCCTCGCTGCCGCCGGTGCCACCGATCACCAAGCCTACCCCCGCCACGACAGCTCCGAAACGGCTAAGTTAGCGGTTTGCTTCTATTGCATCCAGCAAGTCAGATGCAGCCGAAACAACTAGCCCTACATCGTCGTCAAGTTTCTTCGCAAACTCCTGACCCGCAAAGTCGAAGTTGAAAGAGTCAAGTTTCTTCGCCAATCCTAGATTGCTGCCGGAGACGGCAACAAGCGTCTTCGCATTGCCCTCGTTTCTAACGTCAGCCATACATTGCTTGACTGCGTCTCGATCAGCAAGAAGCAAGCGGAGTGCGGTGTCCTTCCATTTTTTGTACGCATACTCGAAATAAGGTTGTGGGGATGACTCATATCGCGCAGCAGCTGCGGTAATAGTATTGGTTATTTCATCTAGCGACTGTTTCATAGTTTCTGCCGCAGTTTGAACATTTGTCTCTGCCATTATCACCATCCAGTTGGTTTGACATCCGTGGGGCTTAAGGTCCCCGGTGGCATCCAGATCTGATTCTTCCCTGTTGACAGACCACCCGGAAGGTCATCCTGACTTGAGGCAGGACCTTCCCATACATTAAGCGATGACCCATCTGGCACGGTGTACTCAGTGTATAGGCCGTTATCGTTCCAGCTGGGTTGTACAGCATAATCTGATCGCCATTCGGCCATGTTAGCGGGTAGCTCGCGAGACCAGTACCCTCCTCCAGCGTTACTCGGATTGTCTATGACTCTGTAGACTTTGTCGCCTGGATTCAAGGTTACGGGATCAGCATAAACGAAATTAGGCGCTTGTTTCTCAGGTAAATCCGGCCAACCTTCTTTTGTCAGTGTTTTCTTGGGAAGGCGTGAGTCCTTAACGTCCTTTGCTTCATCAGCCGGTGTACCCGGTTGTCCCTTCGTTTGTGGATGCAGGTTGGTCTTCTCACCTGCTGCCGGCGGCAAGCCTTCGGGCCGCATGCCTTCGGGAACGCCCAACGGGTTGCCCGCCATCGTCGGCACTTTGGCAGGCTTGGGCGGGACCGGCTCGGGTTTGGGAGCGGGGAACTTTGGGTGCGCGGGATGTTCCAGCGGCTTCATCTCTTCGGCGAGCGCCTTGGCGAGGCGGGCGTCGAGTTCGGCCAGGGCAAGCGGAATCTTCTGGAGTGCGGCAGTCTGGACGGCGTAGAAGCCGCGTTCCAGCTCGTTCAGCCTGGTGAGCAGGGTCTCCACTGAGCTGAAGTAGCCCCGCAGCGGGATGAGCTTGGCGGCGACCTTCTGAATGACAACGCGGAGCTTGCCGATGAACTGGACGGTGTAGTGGGCGAGATCCTGGCCATATTTCGCAAACTTGATGTCGCGCAGAACGGCGAGAATGTCGCCTTTGATGAAGCGGCGCAGGAACTTTACCAGCGGCTCCAGCATCTTGCCGCTTTCCTCGATTAAAAGCAGACACGTGGCCCGCAAAGCCGCTCCGGCCTCGCTGCCGCCGATGCCACCGATCACCGAGCCTACGCCCGCCACCACAGCTCCAGCCGCTGCGGCCAGGATAGGAATGATGAGCGGGATGACGCACGCGATCAGGATCATCCACTCTTCGAGCTTTTCGCGGCGGTCCGGGTGCTTGGCCAGCCGGATGATGACGGCGGTGAGATCGCGGGCGCTGGTGACGATGATGACGCCCGGCACGAAGCTGAGAAGCATATCGGCGATGACGGCCGAGGTGGAGCGGTGATCATCGAACTCTCCGATAACGACTTGCTTCAACCAATCGAGCCCACCGACCGCATCTTGCCAAACTTCATCCAGGAAGGAACCCATGCGTTAGGTCGCCCGACTTTCCATGGACAGACTAAAGAGTTCCTGAAAGTCGTCGTGAACGCTCGTGTCTACGCTAGACGCCGCCGGATTCTTGTTCTCACCGTACACAACCTGCGCCGTGCCGTCCGGCACACTGGTGTGCGATCCCAGGCCGCTTCCGTCCGTCGTTCCCTTGCGGGTGGAGCCATCGGATAGAGTGACGGTGTACGGGAGATTGGCGATGGGCGTACCGTCCCAATACACACGCCGGAACTCAAGGTCTACAAGCTGCTTGCAGGGCTTCACGACTTCGCCAGGAGGAACCGTTGCGAACTCCGCCTTGGCGGACTCGACAGCGGCGGCCATCTGATCGGCCGTTACTGCGCCGGGAAGCCGACTTCCATTCGGCGGTAGCGCAGTCTTAGCCGCAGCCGCGAGATCGGCGGGCTTGACCGGGGACTGTTCGGAAAAGGGCACAACCGGGCCGCTGCGATCGGCATTGATCGGAGTGGTGCCGTGGGCGGCCACCAAAGATACGCAGTACGTCTGGAGCTTGGAAAGCAGTTCCGGGCTGAGTGGGGCTGATGGAGCCGCGCTGGGCAACTTCGAGAGCACTCCTTGCGTGTCGGCGATCAGAGTCTGGAGAGGCTGCGCCGCCTCGCCTGTAATAACTGAGGGATTTGCGGTGCCGGCGATGAACGGGGCTATGCAACTGGTACAGACCGCAAGGTCCTGCTGCTTCGAAAACCCATGATATTGCGCCACGGCGAGGCTCGCCACCGTCTGTACACCGCCCGCCGCCGTGCCCGCAAGCGGAAGCTGAGGAAACGATCGGTCTTGATGCGCAACAACTCGCTTCAGGAATTGAGCATTCGCCGCGCTTCCAAGAGCCTGCAACTGATCGTTTCGGATTAGCACGCCGTCTCCATGGTTGGGGTGATCAGCCCATCGCCATCCATCTTACCTTTAGCTCCTAACGTCCGAGTCCCAAGCTGTTCTCAAGCTCGTTCTCTTGCGAGTGAGCGCGTCCCGCTGGCATGGCCCTGTCCAACGCGGCGTCCTGATGGGTCAGTCTTCCATCCTGCGCGTAAAATTCGCCCGTCTTTCCATCGATGTGGATGTTCCGCCCGGTTTCTCTATGCTGGTAGGTCTGGATGGTGCCGGTCTCGCCCTTCCATCTAAACTGAGCTGCGTCTTCCGGCTCCAAGGCTTCGCGCATCGGGGCATGATGCCGCTCGTTCTCGGCGGCCGTGTAGACCTTTTCCCTGGACGCAGTTGCAACCGGCCGCTCAACAACCTGTTTCGGCTCCAATTCCGGCGCATGGGCGCTCTGCTGCGACACTTCACGGCTCAGAGCCTGGGGGAGCTTCTCGCGGTCGGAGGTGAAGATTTGCGCGTCGCGCGCACCGCGCGAGACGGCGACGTAGGCCATGCGGTTGTTGATGAGGTCTTTGGCGGCAAGCTCGGTGTCTATGTGGATGAGCACCCGGTCTGCGGTCTGGCCCTGGCTGGAGTGGCTGGTCACGGCGTAGCCGTGGTCCAGATGCGGATGCTCTCTGGGATTTACAACGACGTTCCGGCCTCCATCCATCTTCAAGCCGATTCGCCCATCGTCCGCGATGCTTTGGATGGTGCCGAGCTCCCGGTTGGCCACCTTGAGGTCGTTGGCGGGGGCGGTGAACTGGACGCGATCTCCGACCGAAAACGCCCTCTCCCGGTCGCGGTAGACGGAGACTCCCTGCTGCCGGCGAGGGTCGTAGGTCACCTCCGAGCCGTCCGCACGGACCACGGTGAGCAGGTTCTCCTGGGCGTCCACACTCTTGACGCGGGCGTATTCGCCTTTTTGGAGGCCGGTCTCTTTGGAGCTGCGCGAGTACAAGAGCACGTTGTCAGGCTCGTACCGCGCGGCCCACGTCCGATCGGCTCCCGTGAGGTCTTGCCGGGGCACGAGCGTCTGGACGCGGTACTCCTCCCCGCTCACCACTCCCCGCGACTGCAGCTCGGCATGAATCCTGCCGTTGATCTCGGCGCGGGAGCGGTTGTCGGGCGAGACGACGAGGGTGCTTTCGGGCGATCTCGCGTACTCCCTGGCGATGGCCTCGATGCGCTGGGCGGGGTCTTTGACCTCATGCACCCTTCCCTGCCGCTCCAGCCCCTGCACGGCCTCTCCTACTTCGCCCCGCGCAAGCCGCTCGACCACATTCTTCAGCTCGGGGTCTTTCTGACGAACGATCTCCTCCAACTTGACCGTCTTCATGCCGGCTTCCTGCAACTGCGCGAACGGCCTTCCGGCTTCGACGGCCTCATGCTGCCGCGTGTCTCCGACCAGGAGCACGCGGTCGTTTGGATGGAGCCGCGTCACGAAGTCGTGCATC
>CAXTWP010000083.1:0-1382 GCA_964247945.1 uncultured Acidobacteriaceae bacterium
CCCCTGCTCACCGTCAAGGGTAATCTCGACGCTGCCGCCGGTATCCAGGGCGTCGAAGCTTACCATGCCGGCCTCATTCGGACGACCCTCTTCGGTCTTGACGCGGGCGCGGGCGGCACACCCGGAGCCCTCAGCACCATCGCCAGCAACATCTCCAAGCTGCGCGCCAGTGTCGACGGATCGAACTCGACCAACAGCGCGAATACGCAAGGCGATGACATCGGCCTGGGTACGCAACAGGTCGTCCTCAACACAACAAGCACCAACGTCACCGCTGCCACAATCGCAAACGCTTCAATTACCGGGTCGATCAACCCAGCCCCTGCAAGCGGCACGGCAGGTGCCCTCGTGTTCGCACGGACTGCCGCACAGGTCTTGAAGATCGTCTACGCCGGCGGAACCGTCAGCGGCGGCTTCTTCCCGGCCGGACTCAACGGTGCTGTAGGACTCAAGTAGTTCGCTGCAAGCAAAGCTGGACCAACACGAAGAGGAAGTGCAGTCGATGCGCTTCCTCTTCGTGTTTCCACGGATCGTTACAATAGCCCTATGATCCGAAAGACGCGTCTCTTCACCCCCGGCCCCACGCCGCTTCTCCCCGCTGCCCAGTTCGCCATGGCGGCCGCCGACATCCATCACCGCACCGCCGAGTTTCGCGCCCTCTACACGCGTGTCCTGTCGCAGCTCAAAGAATTCGTCGGCACCAAAAACGACGTTATCATTCTTTCAAGCTCCGGAACCGGCGCTATGGAGGCCTCCGTCTCGAACCTGACCTCTCCCGGCGACCGCGTTCTGGTGCTGACGGCCGGTAAGTTCGGCGAGCGCTGGTCGGCCCTCGCCAAGGCCTTCGGATGCCACGTCGATGTTGTTACCGCGCCCTACGGCGGGACGTTCTCTATCGATGCAGTCAAAGCTGAGCTCCGGCTCGAAACCCGCGCCGTCTTCATGCAGGCCACCGAGACCTCGACCGGCGTCCGCCACTGCGTCCCCGCCGTCGCCAAGCTCCTCAAAGACACAGCCTCCGAAGCCCTGCTCGTCGTCGACGCCATCACCGGTCTCGGCACCTCGCACCTCGACATGGACGGCTGGGGCGTCGACGTCCTCGTTGGCGGCTCGCAAAAATCGGTCATGATCCCCCCGGGCCTCAGCTATCTCGCACTCAGCGACAAGGCATGGGACCGTATGGAGGCCACCTACAACCCGCGCTACTACTTTGACCTGCGCAAGGAGCGCAAGAACGCGAAGAACGGCGAGTCGGCCTACACCCCCGCCGTCGCGCTGATCGCCGCGCTCGGTGCCGCGCTCGACTGGATCGCCGCGCAAGGTGCCACAGCGGAGAACCCAGCCGGATCGCTGATTGAAGGCCGCAAGCGCCTCGTCGAAAA
>CAXTWP010000083.1:1392-10730 GCA_964247945.1 uncultured Acidobacteriaceae bacterium
TCGACCAGGGTGGACAGGCCCGCCGCCATGGGTGCCGAGACCATCTCCGCGATGACTCGCGCCGCCGTTATCGCCCTGGGCATGTCGCTCTTCGCGCCCGATGCACCCGGCACCGCCGCCACCGCCGTGCTCCCGCCCGCCGGCATCGACTCAGGCGTCATCGTCAAGGAGCTGAAATCCCGCTTCGGCGCCATCATCACCAACGGCCAGGGCGAGATGAAGGGCCAGATCTTCCGCATCGCCCACCTCGGCTTCTTCGACTACATGGACACGATTGCGCTGATCGGCGCTCTTGAACAAGTCGTCGCCAAGTCCTTCCCACCCGCTGGGTTCGCCTGGGGAAGGGGCCTCGTCGCCGCGCAAAAGGTCTATGCCGAGCGCTCCGCCGCCGCGGCCGCCGCAGCCCAATGCATCTGCGGCCGCAGCGACGCCTGCTGTTCCCTCCAAGATTCATACGTCGGAGCCAACTGACAAGGTGACCCACGTTCTCGATGTCGAGACATGGTTTGACTTTCGCATAGGACGAGGTGTTCTCCAAGTCGCCGCCCTCCGCTCGCGGCAGCCGCGTTCGCCCTACCACCGGCCGACGCAAGCAGGAGATGCGATGCGCGTGGCCGAGAATAACGGCATACTTTGCGCCTAATGTAGCAAGTTGATTTAGGCAAGCCAGTGTAGAAGTGTGTCTAGATCGCAAACCGTATTCGACAGCACTCCACGAGCCATCCCGGGTCCCGCCGCAAGCGCCTCGTTCTGCCCCTCAAACCACACCACAAACGAGGCTTGCTCCGCACCCGTCATCCGCATCAGGTTCACCCACGTGTAGTACGCGCCCATGTCCGCGTCAACCAGCGACCCGGCCGGGTCCATCCCCACGCCGGGGGCGTCCGGCGCAAGCATGTCATTCATGGAGCGTTCCGTCTGCCGCGGCGCATAGCGCAGCACCAGCGTCAGGGGACGCGCACGACGCAGCAGTTCCCGTCCGGCCCATTGAACGAAGGTGGTGGAGAAGATCTGCGTTCCCGATCCTTCGGTCAGCAGGCTCATCTCAAAGTGCTGCCGCACGGCATCCTGGGTTGGAAAATTCGCGCCCAACTCACTCGGCCGTAAGGTCGCCAGCAGGCTGCGCAGGTTCTCCGGCCCCACAACATCACCCGAGGTCCGCACTAAATTCACCTTCGCCAGCAGAGCACGTCGCACCGGCGCAAGCCGCTCGTACGAAATGCTAAGCAGGCCCTGAGGTTCTTCCGCATTCGAGATTGGAAAGGGCACGCCGCCATCCACGTACCAGTGCGCGTACGCCGTACGATGCGCACTCGCCCGTGCTTCTACCGCTGCAAGTAACCCCTCCAAGCCGCCAGATGCCTTCACCTGATTGAAGTAAGTCCCGTGCGGCCGCAGTTTGCTGAAGAGCTTCAGTGTTCCCGATGCGGCATCCCGCCCCACCATGACCACGCACAGTCGAGGAATCGCCGGTTGTGGCTCCGGCTGAGCCTTTAGCAGTGCCTGCTGATACGCGCCGGCAACTTGGCGGAACCGGTCCATCTGGTGCGTCGACCAGAGATACGCCGTCAGCTTCTCGACAAAGTTCGCCGGTGTCGCACCCCAAGGCACCTCCCGCAACCCCGGCGAGAGCGTCAGCCCCGCAAATCCCGCCATCGTCGCCGCCAGACCCGACTCCCCCATGCTCCCGAGGAAGGCAAGCTGCCGCTCCACGTCGTCCTGCTCGGCCGGAAAGCGCCAGTCGTAATCGACTACAGCCGACAGCAATAGTGCCGCAAAGGCAGACGGCAGCCGCTGCAGCAGGGCGAGGTGCTTCACCGCCACAGCCTTCGCCAGCGGCGGATATGCCGCGAGATCCGCCGCCTGGAGCATATACGCCACGGCTACACCAGTTCCATCAGCGGCCTGCCTGTCGCAAAACGCGCATTGCACCCCAGCACCTTACCCAGAGTCGGCACCAGGTCGATTGGCTCGACCATGTAGTCCACCGTGACGTTCTCGCGGATGCCGTGCCCCAGTGCCATCATCCACGTGGTGCGCGAGAGCGGATCACCGGTGCGATGATGCTGGAAGCCGTTCCCGCCCGCGTCTCCATCAGAGTCGCGTCCAAAGTCCGGCAGGATGAACATCGTCGTGCGTCCCTTGTACTCGGGGTTGGTCTGGACGGCCTGCCACAACTCGCCGCAAAGCCGGTCCGACCGGCGAACGGCATCGGTATAAAGCGAGTACGCCCCGGCATGGGCGATGTCGATGTCGTGCAATGTGATCCAGAGCAGGCTCGGCGCAATCTGCCGCATCACCTGCTTGGCGATGTACAGCGACAGTTCGTCCGGGCTCGACAGCGTCCGCGCATGGGCCAGAAACTCCGTCATCGAAAGCTGCATCAGCTTCGCCAGCCCATCCAGATGAACCTGGTCCGACTCCGCCGAAGCCGACAACGGTACCTGAATAGCGGACTCGTAGTTATCATGCATCAGGTGCTCCAAACCCCCACTCCCGCCCATGGCCACGTTCAGCAGATGCTTCGGCAGCACCACATGCGCGCCCAGTCCTCTGCCGTAGAGCGCGTGATCGCTCTCGCCGATGCGGTTGAAGCCGTTGCTCGGCGCAATCACCCAGGCATCATCCGCCGGCCGCTTCAAGTCGCGGCGAAAGTACTCGAAGATTGTTGGGCTATGCGGCGCGACCGGTGCGAAGTTGTTGAAGGTCTCGTACACGCCGGTCGCCAGGCTGGCTGTCGCCACATAGTGGCCTAGAATGCCGCGATTGACCATCTGCGTAAAGAACGTTGCCTGCGGGATCAACTGATTGAGCAGATGCGGGATGTATTGTTGACCTTCGGGCGCGAACGTCTCTTCGTCGCGCGCCCCGCCGCCGAAGGTCACCACCACCACCTTGGGTGCCGATGGCAGCGCCATCGCCCGCAGCGGAGTAAAGCCGAGCAGACCGTTCGCCGCTCCCGCGCCGCTTATCGCGCGCACGAACTCTCTACGGCTCAGCGATTGCTTTGCCGCCGCAGTACGCAGGTATCCGTCTAGTGCGACGCCATAAGAAATATCGTCACCTCTTTGAGCCGCGCATCGGTTTCGTCCTTCTCCTGCTGGCTGTATCGCTGCTGCAGCGCGATCTCGCGCTTGGCCAGCTCCGGCTCGCCCGTATGTGAGTATGCCCGAGCCAGACGGTAGTGCGCCTCCGCAAACGAAGGCCGCAGCGCAATCGCCTTCTCCAGGGACGCCGCGCTCTCCTTCCACTGCAAGCGCTGCTGTTTGAGCACGCCTAACTGATAATAAGCCTCCGCCTGCTCGGGGCTGGTGGCAATTGCCCGTTCCAGCAGCCTTTGCGCCTGGTCAAGGTGCTGCTCCGGCGAACTTCCATGCAACAAGCTCACCGCCGCGGACGTGTCTGTCTGCGCATTTTTCGGATGCGCCTCCGCAAACGCAACCAGCGACGCGCACTCCGGCGCCTCCGCGCCGCCCGCCGCCGCGCAGCTCTTGCCGAGCAGGCTACCGTAGCTTTCGTTGTCTGGGTCAAGCGCCAACAAACCGCCGAAGGTCGCAGCCGCCGCGACATACTTCCCGCTCCCAAACGCCGCAATCCCGCTCGCCAGTCGCAGCCTTTTACTTTCTGGATACTGCTGCACGCCGAAGCTCGTCACCTCCGCCGCCGGCTCCCACGACCAGTGCCGCAGCAGTTCAATGGCCAGCGCATAGACGCTCGCCTCGTTCGGGTTCAGCCTGGCAGCCCGCTGGAGATGCTCGACGGCCTCTTTGGAGTGCCCCAGCCGCTCCTCAGCATCGCCCCAAAGCGCTTCAATCGCATCATTCCGCGCCATCTCGGAAATGTGCCGCAGCGCCGCCACCGCCTCCGCGTCGCGCCGCAGATCATAGAGCGCGACTGCTTCGTTATACAGATCGTCAGCGTTCCCAGGATCAAGCGCCGTGGCTTTCCTAAACGCCTCGGCGGCGGCGGACGGCAGCTTGTCCCGGTAGAGCGCCCGGCCCAGGCCGGCCAAAGTGGACGCATTCTTCGGATCAAGACCGACAGCCCGCCGCAACGTTTCGACCGCGCGTGCATTGTTGCCCGTCGCCAGGTAAGCCGCGCCCAAATTCGCCTGCGCCGCCACGTTCGTCCGCGCCGCCGCCGCTGCGTGTTCCAGATAGGGCACGGCATGGAGAAAGTCGGAGGCATCGACGTAGACGATCCCCAGCGCCTCATTCGCCGCAAAGTTGCCGGGATACTTTCCCGCAAGCCGCTCCAGTTCCGGTCGCGCCGCCGCTCCTTCGCCCCGATCGCAAGCCGCAAGCGCCTTTGAGAGCGCCTCCGCATCGTTCGCGCTCACCCTGCTGGCAGTGGGCCGTCCTTGCGCCATGCAGCTTCCCGCGAACAGCGACAGCAGCATAAGAAAGCGTTGTGTCATCCGGACTGTACATCTCACCCTGATCATAATCAGGCCACGATCGCCAAGCCAGTCGCCTTCTCAGTGTTCATGCTGTTCTTCATAGAGAGCATAAACCGAGCGTTCACCCTTAGGAATCCCTTCGGAGTTCGAGCCGCTGGAGCGAAGGCCAGCCACCTTGTGCCACGAGTCCGACTGCCGCGGTTCTCGCATCCAAAGCGGCATCGTTAATCCCAGGTAATGGGCAAGGGTCGCCGCATGAGGTTCATACATGAGCCGCAGTTGACGAAGTCGTTCGATTGAGTTCACGTCGCCGCAGAGCTGTATTTCGGTATGATCCAGAGCCTCGCAGAGCCGTCTAAAATCGGCGGGTGGCAGCCGGTCCACGCCGGAGGCCGTGAGTGTTTTTATCTCGTCGTCCAGTTCGAACACATGGCCGAGATCGACCAGGGCGTGCCGCGCAATGGCAAACGTAAGCTGGGCCTGCCGCCCATTGATCTGACTCGCCGAACTACCTAAGCCTGTGGCGATGAGCAGGGCGCAGGCATCGAGCACCGTCACCAACCCCGCAAGCCAACTCTGATTGTCGTGCTGCGAGCGGTAATAGCAGAGAATGGGATAGGATACGTGCGACTCCAGCAACTCCGCCGACCAGCGCTCCCACTCCGCCAGCAGCCCGATGAGAGCAAGTTCGCCGCCGTCGAATCCGTGACGACTCAGAAGCTCGGCCGCAGTGGGCGGAGAGCCCGCTCGCGCATCCAGCATGGCCACCGAGATCTCGCGACGCGAGAAAGCTGTATACAGCACGGGCAGGTAGCCCACCACCAGCGCCACGAGACCGAGACCCACGCCAGACTCGAAGATAATGAAACCACGCGCCGGTGGGGAGAGCGGAACTACATCGCCCAGTCCCAAGGTGAACAGCGTGGTTCCCGAGACGTAGAGGTCAGTCAGCAAAGCGAAGCGCGCAGGGCCGTAGCGCACCATCATGGCATCTGAAAACGGGGTGCCGAGCGCAAAGTACACCAGACCGAACCCCGTGATGAGCACCAGCGCCCAAAGAACGAGTAGAAGCAAGAGGGAGAGCGGTCCGTAGATGCTGAAGAATTGCTCCCGGATCGTCGCGTTACGGATGCGCCGCGCGAAGGCTGCCCAAGGCGCCCAGGTAAGAATGTAGAAGACCCGTGTCAAACGCAAACGTCCCGTGGGTCGGCGAGGCAGAATAATCGTCTGGAAGGCATCCAGCCCGACCATCAGAATCAGTGCTACTCCACCGGTAATGGCAAACAGATGCATTACGATCTTTGCCGCCTCAGAAGGTCTTGTCGATCTCGTTTACCTGATCAAAGGTCAGGAGAGCACAAATTCCCGTCAAGACGAACATACCTTCCATAATGGAACACGTGGCACACACGGTAAGAAACTTCTCCACATTGTACTGTTCATGGCCCCGATTCTTTCGATGAGGACAGAAGGAGTTTCCATGCACCGCGTTCTTGTGGTGGACGACGACCGGCTTGTGGCTGACACCCTTGCCCTTATCTTTTGCCGGCGCGGCTTCGCCTGCCGAGTCGCCTACTCCACTGACGAGGCGCTGGCTTGCGCTGAAGAGTTTCGGCCCGAGCTTTTGCTGTGTGATATCACTATGCCCGAACGTGACGGCGTAGAGCTTATGCGGGAACTTAGCCGCGTTCTTCCCGAGTGCCGCATTCTTGTCCTCACCGGACACAGCCAAAATCTGGAACGTGTCCTCGATAACAGCAATGTCCTCCCGCAGCCGGTTGGGGTTCTCTGCAAGCCCTGCGAACCCGCTCAGCTGCTATCCAAGGCGGGTGCCATGCTCGCCGGCGCATAGAGGCTTTGCGGTAGACTTCATCCATGGCTGCCGGAGACAAGAGCGCGGAGACCTTTGCCGGCCTCTATCTAAGTGGCGGCAGGGGAAGGCCGAAAAGGCAAACCCGGCCTCCGATCCAATCGACCTTGTTCGGCCAGAGTAGCGATTCTGCCTACGCCATCGCGGCGGCTGATCCTTCCCCAGCGCCGGATGTCCACGATCTTTCCGTTCCGCTGGGCCAAGCCGCCTCGGCTTCCAGGATCGGGAGAGTACCGCTTCTTCAGCGGCGCGTCTGGACCGTCCGGGAACTGGTGGGCGAGATCCGCCAGCAGGTCGAACGCGTCCATTTCTCCGTCTGGGTTGAGGGCGAGATCTCTAATTGCCGCCCCGGTTCCTCCGGTCATCTCTATTTCACGCTTAAGGACGGCGATGCCCAGCTTCCGGTCGTTCTCTTCCGCCGTCAGGCGCAACTGCTGCCCATCAAACCCAAGGACGGCGATGCAATTGAGGTGCGCGGCCGCATCTCCATCTACGAATCGCGCGGCCAGCTTCAACTCATTGCCGAAAGCCTCGAACTCCGCGGCGTGGGAGCGCTGGAGCTCGCCTATAAGCAGCTTAAGGCTCGCCTGCTAGCCGAAGGCCTCTTTGCCGAAGAGCGCAAGCGCCCATTACCCGCCTTTCCGCGCTGCATCGGCGTCATCACGTCCCCGCACGGCGCGGTCATCCGCGACATCGTCAACATCGTTCGCCGCCGCCGCGCCTGCCTCAATCTGCTCGTCTACCCAGCGGCCATGCAAGGACCGGGATGCGCCCGTGAGGTCGGCGCGGGCATCCGCTGGTTCAACGCGCACCGTGAGATGGTCGAGGTTATCGTTCTCGCCCGCGGCGGCGGGTCAATCGAAGATCTCGCCGGCTTCAACGACGAAGCGCTCGCCCGCGCCATTGTTGTCTCCGCCTTGCCCGTCGTCTCGGCCATAGGACATGAGACCGACTTCACCATCGCCGACTTCGTCGCCGACCTTCGCGCCCCCACACCCTCTGCCGCCGCCGAACTGGTCACCGCCGCCCAGCACCGCGTTGAAGATCGCGTCTTCGCACTCGAAGGCCGGGTCCAGCGCGCCGCGCAGTACCAGATGATGTGCGCGCGCCAGCGGTATACAAGACTCTCGGCGGATCAGGTTCTGGTCCGTCTCCACGACGCTGTCAGCCGCCGCGATCAGCGCTGCGACGAACTGCATCTGCGCCTCGAAACTGCCGCGCACCGCCGTTTGAGAATACCCGCGCAGCGTCTGGCCCAACTCACCGAGGGTTTGCGCCACCATGACGCTTCGCAGCGGCTGACGGCCGCTCAGGTTCGGCTAAAACGTGCGAGCGAAGCCCTCATCCGGCTGAGATCGCATCTCCTCGCAACCCGCAAAATCCACTTGGAAAAGGCCACGGCGCACCTTCATGCGCTGAGCCCGCTGGCTGTCCTCAGCCGCGGTTATGCTCTCGTCTATACGCACGACGGATCCCTGCTGCGCAATGCCACGCAGGCCCAGCCTGGGAGCGAAATCACCGCCCGTCTTGCTACCGGGACTCTCAGAGCCATCGTAAAGGAAATCACAGGATGAAGAAGCTCTTCGGTACGGACGGAATTCGCGGAGTCGCCGGAACATACCCCCTGGACCGGTCCACGGTCTACGCGGTCGGCCTCGCCGTCGCGCACCATCTCGGTAAGTCCCCCCGCGTCGTCCTCGGCCAGGACACCCGCGAATCCAGCGACTGGATCGCCGCGACCCTTACCGCTGGACTGACCGCCGGAGGCGCTTCGGTCGAGAGCGCCGGCGTGATCACGACGCCAGCCGTGGCCTTCCTTGCGGCGAAGCATGGTTTTCGTGCGGGTATCGTCATCTCCGCCTCGCATAATCCTTGGCAGGACAACGGCCTCAAGCTGTTTGGACCGGACGGCTACAAGCTGCCCGACGCGGTCGAACTTTACATTGAGGACGAGATCTTCCGCCGCCTTGAGGCCGCGAACTTCATGGCCGAGGCGAGCGTCCCACCACCAGTCAACGAGGCCGACCGCGCCGAGTACGTTCGCTTCCTGCTCGCCGCCGTTCCCGGCCTCTCGCTCGATAACAAGCGCCTCGTAATCGACTGCGCCAACGGTGCCGCTTCGTCTGTCGCCCCGCAGCTCTTTGCCGATCTCGGCGGCGAGGTTATCATCACCCACGCCAGCCCCGATGGTCGCAACATCAACGAAAACTGCGGCGCGCTTCATCCCGGGATCGTTGCCGCCGAAGTCACGCGCCATAACGCCAACCTCGGCATCACCTTCGACGGCGACGCCGACCGCGCCCTCTTTGCCGACGAGCACGGCCGCGTCGTCAACGGCGACGCCGTGCTGCTGCTCGCCGCGCGCGACCTCCAAGCTCGCGGGCTGCTCGCCGGAGACAGAATTGTGGCTACCACCATGTCCAACATGGGCCTCGAAGCGGCGCTTAAAAACAGCGGCATCGCCATGCTCCGCGCGCCCGTGGGAGACAAGTACGTACTCGAACAGATGCTCGCCACCGGTGCCGCTCTGGGTGGCGAACAATCTGGCCATGTCATATTCGCGGGCCGCTCGACGACCGGCGATGGCCTCCTCACCGCTCTACTGCTGCTCGACATCGTCCATCGTTCCGGCAAGTCCCTCGCCGAACTCACCGCCGATCTCAAGGTCTTCCCCCAGCTCATCGTTAACGTCAAAGTGCGCGAAAAGCGGGCCCTCGACGATATACCGGCTGTAGCCGAAGCGATCGCTCAGGCCGAATCTGCCCTTAGGGAATCAGGCCGTGTCGTCATCCGCTATTCCGGCACCGAAAAGCTGGCGCGCGTCATGATTGAAGCCGAGTCCGAGCTGTTGATGCACCATCACGCTGAAGCAATCTCTGGAGCGATCAAAGCTGCACTTGGAATCTGAACGCGCCAGAATGCTTCGGTTAAAATGGAAACCCACGCAGCGCGGTGGGGGCTGTTGCGTGGGTGTTCCAGTAGAGCAACGAAGTGGGTGGACTTCGTTGTGACCGACTCGACCCGAAGGGAGTCTCGCCACTTAGTCATCATAACGAAGACTACTGGCAG
>CAXTWP010000084.1:0-1490 GCA_964247945.1 uncultured Acidobacteriaceae bacterium
TGCTTGTGATGTGCGGGCACCTTCCGGACGAGGCGGAAGCGATCGTCCGGCATGGCTTGACACCAGTGATCTGGAACCGGGACCAGATGGAGGGCTTGCTTAGTGTTGCCGGAAAAGAGCCCCTGCCCGTGCATCTTGAGGTGGATACCGGGATGTCGCGCCAGGGCGTCTCCGTCCCGGCGCTGCGGGACCTGCTGCGATGGCTTGCGGGCGAGACGCGGCTGCGGCTCGATGGGGTGATGACCCACTTCGCCTCGGCGGAGGTGGCCGGCTCGGCCCAGACGGCGGCGCCGCGGGAGCGATTCGAGTTGGCTCTCACGCGTGTAAAGGACGCGAGGCTACAGCCGGGCTGGGTACTTGCGGGGAACACCTCGGCGTTGGACAACGGTGCCGACGGGAATACGTTGACTTGGTTGCGGAGGCAGGCGGAGCGGCTGGGCGCGCGGGCTATGATGCGCGAGGGGCTTGGACTATACGGCTACTGTCTGCCGGTCGAGGGGCTGGTGGCGAGCGATGGGCCGGAGGCCGTGCGGTTGCGACGAGAGCTGCTGCCGGTGATGACGTGGAAGACGACGGTGCTCACGGTGAGCGGGCTCGCTGCGGGGGAGCGTGTCGGCTACGATGGCACCTTTCTAGCGGACCGGCCGATGCGGTTGGCGCTGCTGCCCGTGGGCTACGCGGACGGGCTTCGGCGGGAGCTGACCGGTTCCACGGAAGGTTCCACGTGGAAAATTGGGCGTGGTGCCACGGCCAAACGCGGCTGGGGGGTCATTCGTGGTCGCAGGGCCTACGTCGTCGGACGAATCTCCATGAATCTGACGACGGTGGATGTGACAGCCATTCCAGGTGCATCTGCAGGCGACGAGGTGGTGCTGCTGGGCGAGGGCGTGACGGCGGAGGACCATGCCGCGCTGGCGGAGACGATCCCCTATGAAGTTCTATGCGGAGTGCGCGCTCCGCTTGTGTTGATGTAGACAGGCGCATTTGCGCCGGTGCGGCGCGGGCGGTAGCATCGAGGTTGCGAGGAAGTGAACCATGGCTGTGTCGGGATCGGAAGCGGAAGTGAGCAAGGTTGGAGCAGCGAGCAGCGCGGCGCGACGGACGGAAGACATCGCGCTCGACCTGCTGAAGTTTGTGGCGACCACGGCAAATGTCGGGGCCAAGGCAGCCGGGTCGTCGGTCGGTTTCGGCGTACCGTCCGCAGCCAAGACGGACGACCAGGTGGACCACCTGCTGGAGCTATACGCTCGCTGCCGCCAGGCGGTTGAGGCTCCCGGCGAATCGGAGTAGTGCCGGGCCGAGCGTTGCGGGTTGCTGTCATCGGGGCGGGAGCGTTTGGCCGCAACCACCTTCGTGTTTATAACGAGATGCAGGCCTCGGGCGAGGCCGTGGAACTGGTTGCGGTTGTCGACCGGGACGCCTCGGCCGCGACTTCGGCCTCCGCGATGTATGGCGTTCCGGGTTTTTCCTCGGTTGAGGAGTTACTGGCC
>CAXTWP010000084.1:1500-10677 GCA_964247945.1 uncultured Acidobacteriaceae bacterium
GGGTTGAAGCGGCTTCTGTGTGTGTGCCGACGATGCACCATGCCGCCACGGCTGCCCCGCTGTTGGCGGCGGGTGTCGACCTGCTGATCGAAAAGCCCCTGGCGGCCGATCTGGCGGACGCGGACACGATTCTTGCGTTGGCACAGGAGCATGGCCGAATCGTACAGGCCGGGCATCTGGAGCGGTTTAATCCGGCCGTAACGGCTGCGCGCGGGGTGCTGAACCGGCCGATGTTCTTTGAGTCGCACCGGCTGAGCGTGTTTACACCGCGCTCACTTGACGTGGATGTGGTGCTCGATTTGATGATCCACGACCTCGACATTGTGTTGAGCCTGGTGGATTCAACCGTGCGCGAGGTGCGGGCGGTGGGGCTGCCGGTGTTATCGCCGAAGGTGGACATCGCCAACGTGCGGGTGGAGTTCGAGAACGGCTGCGTGGCCAACTTTACGGCGAGCCGCGTGAGCACGGAGCGAGTACGCAAGCTGCGCTTCTTCCAGCCGCACCAGTACCTCTCGCTTGACTTTGCGCGGCAGGACCTGCTGATGATCGACGTAACCGCGACGGCGGGCATACCGATGGAGCAGATAGCGGCGTTCGCTTCCATGCCAAAACCGGATGAGTTGCATCTCTCGGCGGGGCTGTCGCTGCGCAAGTTGCCAATGGTAGCAGGAGAGCCGCTCCGGTTAGAGCTGGTTTCGTTTCTTGATGCGGTGCGCACGCGAACGGTTCCAGTCGTCTCGGGCGCGGATGGGCGCAGGGCGTTAGCCCTGGCGCTCGAGATCGACACGGCAATCGCCAACCATGCGGCGCGTACGGGGCTTAGTTAATCGTTCTCCTGTATCTAGCTCGTGTAGTCCAGGAACAAAATGAGCAGTCCGAACGCGGCGATCATCGCGGCTGAAAGGGACGCTGATTTTCCGTCTCCGCCGGCTTTTGCCGATGCATCAAGTGCTGCTCGCCAGTACAGGAATGCGCCTGCGAGGACGAGAAGGAGTTCCGCGCACATCGCCGTCGGTGGGTATTCTAAAGGCCGAAGCCAAGTTATGGAAGATTGCCTCAGTTTTCCGGGGAACACAGGCATGCCGGCGTGATAGACGACCAGGTCAAGCACCCAATGTGAAGCGTTGACCGATGCAACGACGAAGGCGACTCCTCCTGCCCAGTTTGGGTAGGAAGATCGCGTCTAAAAACGCGGACAGCGCCGGAATCCCGACGATCGAGTGTGTGTAGTTGGCGTGGATGATTGGTCGGAGCACGGCCCCACCTGAGCCTTTACCAGCAGGGAAGGGGGATTGCCCTGGTAAGCGCAGTCACAGCGAACTGACAGAAACCATATCGAGCCGTCGCATCTTCAACAGTACTGACGCGGGCGCGAAGGTCGTTGACTTGATTAGTCGCCTCAGAAGGCTCTTTGCTGCTTCCCGGGAATGTGCTTGGACACAAGCGTTGAGAAGTGCCGATCCCTTCCGCAGGGTTGCATCATGAAAGTCGTGTCACGATACTGGTCGAGCAAGGACCGATCTTTTAGAAAATCCTCAAATGAATGGTCAAATATTTCTTCGGGTCCTGCCGGATTGTCGTCATTAGTTGCGTACTCTCAGTCAACAACTTGTTGAGGTTCGTATAGGCCGTGTCATCCGTCGTCAGCTTGCCCAACGTGCCCTTGCCCTGGCTCACCCCGGCCACGATCGCGTTCATCTGCGTCAGCGTGTCGCTCAATTGCTGCCGGAACTGCGGGTCCTTCAGCATCAGCCCCATTCCGCCTTTGCCTGCATTGGCGTCCGCTAAAAGTTGATTCGCGTTCGTCAGCGTCGCATTCAAATTGTTGTAAAGAGTCTCATCTTTCAGCAGCTTGCCGGCTGTGCCTCGACCTGCGTTGAGCGACGTCGCCACGTTTTCAAGTGTGCCCGCCGCAGCGTTCAGCCGGTTGTACATCGTATCGTCCGTCATCAGCTTGCCGATCGACCCCCGGCCATTGTTCAGATTCTTCTCGAGCGTCAGCAATTCGTCGACTGTCGCATTTGCCTTGTTATACAGGTCGGGATTGTTAATCAACTGCCCGATTGACCCCTTGCCCGCCTGCAGGTTGTCGACCACCGTGTTCGCCTTCGCCAGAATCACGTTTAACTGTTCGATCGTCCCTTGACTTGCCTTCACCACGTCGGTGATCGTCGGCGTCTCTAACGTCTTCAACTCATCGCCGTCGTGCAACGGAGCGCCTGTCGCCACCTGGCTGTTAATGTCCACCACTGTATCGCCGAGCACACCCACCGTCGTCAGCGCTGCCTTGGAATCCTTCTTCAAGGCGGACGCATACCTGCTGTCGAGTTTCATCACGACCTCAACAGGCGTCAGCTTGCGCGCCGGATCGGAGACCACGACCACGCTCTTAACTGCGCCGATCGTTACCCCTTGCAAGTTAACCGCCGCGCCGTCCTTGATCCCCGCCGCATTCTCAAAGTAGGTCGTCACCGTCAATTTCTTTGAGAAAACCCCTAGGCCCGACGAACTTGTCATCAGAAAGAGCAAGATCACCAAGATGACGGCGGCCACCACCACGATCACGCCCACCTTCAACTGTGACCATCGAACTTCCTGCTGGCTGGGCATTGATTCTCCTTGGTTTGGCGGTAGCTAGAGCACACGTTGAGACTACCTTACCGCGCGCTGTTGCTCGTAACTGTCTCTATGTTTGAGTGGATGCCAAAATCCAAGATCAGGTTTCAAAATGGAGCGGGCGCTGCTGCTAACTAGACCTTTAGTTGTCCGTCCAATCGCTAGAGCGATGCCGCCAAAACGATCCATTACGCTGACGGAAGCCGAACTCCGACTGATGAAGATTCTCTGGCGGCGCGGTGAGTCCGGGGTCGGCGATCTTGTGGCCGCCATGCCTGAGAACGCTCCCCTCGCCTACAACTCCGTTTTGACCACCATCCGCATCCTCGAGCAAAAAGGTTACGTGACTCACCGGCAGGAAGGCCGTGCTTACCTTTACAGCCCCTGCGTCGCTGAGCACGAGGCCAGCCGTTCCGAGGTCCATCATATGCTCCACCGCTTCTTCGGTAACTCGCGTGAGCGCCTGCTGTTGTCCCTCTTAGCCGATCAGGATATTACGCGGGAAGAGTTGGCACGCCTCAAACAAGCCATCGCCGATGCCGCCGATTTACCCGAGGAGGCATAGCATGCCCGCCCTCTCCCTCGTCCAAGCCTTCCTCGTCCAAGCCATTCCTGTGCAGCACACGGCGCAGCTTGCCGGTTCGACCTTCGTCGCGGGCCTTTGGCAGGGAACAGTGTTAGCGGCGGCTGTCTGGCTCTGCCTTCGTTGCGCCCCCCGCACCACGGCTGCCCTGCGGTTTGTCTTATGGACCACAGTGCTCATCATAATCGCCCTGCTTCCCCTGGTTGAAGCTGCATTGCCCAGCCATGCCACTGGAGCAACTTTGGTCTTTCATGCTGATCCTCGCTGGAGCCTGATTCTCGCCGCCCTGTGGCTTACGCTTTCGTCCCTGCGCGGGGCCGGCTTGTTACGGCAAACCTGGCGTATCTGGAGGCTCCATCAGCAAGCGCACCCGGTCCCACAATCGGAGGCGATGGCATCGCTCCTCGCTGAAACTCGCCGCGGAGTCCAGATCTGCACATCCACTCAGGTCGAACGCCCCGGTGTCATCGGCTTTTTTGCTCCCCGCGTCCTTATACCCAGCTGGCTTTACCCGCATCTGACTGCACCGGAGCTCGAGCAGATCGTCCTCCATGAGTTCGAGCATCTTCGCCGCCGCGACGACTGGCTCAACCTCATACAAAAGATCAGCCTTATCGTTTTTCCTCTCAATCCCATCCTCATCGCGGTCGAGCGCCTGCTCTGCCTTGAACGCGAACTGGCCTGCGACGACGGCGTTCTCCGCCGCACTCACGCCCCACGACTCTACGCTACCTGCCTCGCCACTCTGGCCGAGCGCGGTTTAGACCGGCGGTCCTTTTCGCTGGCTCTCGGCGCTCTCGGCGACTCCGGCCGCCATGATCAGCCAAGCCGCTCCGAGCTCGGCCGTCGCATCCACCGCATCCTTCGCCGCCCCGTCACCGCCTCACCCCTGCACGCCCGCGCGGCCGCAGCCGCGGTCGGGCTCGTCATAACCTGCGTTGCAATCGGCCTGGGCCGCTGCCCGCAGATTGTCTCCTTCGTTCCCGCGTCACCTGCTGTCGCCGCAGTACCCTCGCCCTTGCCGCCCATGCCGATTCACCCCCAGGTTATGCATGTCGTTTATGCCGATGCCCAAACGGCCGCTCCGCACCTCATCCAATCGTCCCTGGTGCTAAGGCTTAAGTCTCACGCTGTTCAGACTCACCGGCAAAAACCTGCCTCTAAGCCCGTAACGCAGTTTGATCCGTCAAGGATGGTCGCCGCCCCCGAAGCCGCACTCCTGCTGACGTCCTTCCCCGAGCAGGACCGCCCCCGTCTTCTCACCCTCGACGAGACCGTACCCGCGGCTGCTCACTTCGCTATCGTCCGCGTCGACGGCGGCTGGATACTAGTTCAACTTTAGCTGTACGCTTTGCTGTTGGCGTTGCTTCTCTGGTTGTCATCCCGAAGAGAATTAGCTGTTCGCCGAGTAGCAACTACGCTCCCACCGCTACATGCCGGTAGACCGGCCGAAAGCCTAGTCCGCGCGCCACATCCAGAATTCGCTCGAAGTTTAGACAGATTGTCGCTCCAGCCCTCTGCGTCACCTCGTCCTCGATAGGCAGGTCGAAGTCGTCCGCTCCATAGGCCAGTCCCTCAAGCGCCCGCTCGTTCTGTGTCAGCACGGAGGTCCGAACGCGCGGCACATTGTCCAAAAAAATCCGCGAAAGCGCCAAGTGTCGCAGGTATTCCCCCGTAGTTATCTCAATCCCGCCTATCTGCGTAAAGTACGGCTTATAGGTCCAGCAAAGAAAGCTCGCCAAGCCATTCGTCTGGTCTCGAAGCGACTCGTCCTGGAACGACCGCGTCCGTTCCAGGTGCAGCCGCCGTTCCGCCAGCCGCTCGTCAAAGCCGATCACCATCGTGGCAGTCGTCTTCAGCCCCGCCTGTAAGATTGCCCTCTGCGCCTCAAAATACTGCGCCACCGTGTACTTGAACTTGCTGTGCCGCTGGCGAAAGTTCTCAGTCAAGATCTCCGACCCGCCGCCCGTGATCCACCGCACTCCGGCCTCCTTAAACCGCCGCGCCGTCTCCGCATAGCTGAGCCTTGCATGGTCGGCGAGGTACATAAACTCGGCGATCGTCAGCGCATAAAATTCCAGCGTGTTCCCGTACCGCGACCGGATGCTTGCAAACAGATTGCAATAGTAATTCAGCGGCAGGTGCGGGTTGAACCCGCCGTTGAACGCTGCCAGATCGCCCCCCAGCGCCAGCAGTTCGTCTAGCTTCCGGAAGACTTCGTCTTCCTGCATCACGTATCCGCCCGCCTGACCCGGCAGCCGATAGAAGGCGCAGTAATCGCACTGAGCAACGCACACGTTTGTATAGTTGATAATCCGCATGATCATGTATGTGCAGGCGTCCGGCGGGTGAAACCGTCCGCGCACCCGCATCGCCAGCCCGCGCAACTCGGTATCCGAAGCGTTCTCCCAGAGCCACCGCGCCTCGTCGCGCCCGATCCGCCCACCGTCCGCTACCATGCGCTCGATCGTATCGAATGTAAGGTCCGCAATCACCATAGCTCGATTGTATGACTCGCCTGGACCCGGCACACGGCCCCGGCGGCCTTATTGCCACTGGGTCAAATGCCGCGCTCGCCACCAGCATGGCGCGTCACCCATCTGCGGAAAGATCGACCGGCTGCACTGCACCGGAACATCGCCCATATAGTCGTATTCTTCCTTGTTCCCCTTCAGCGGTGTAGCCAGCAACTGCTTCACCATCACCGTTTCGAACGCCCTTCCATGCGCCATCTCCCATCGCATGACGCTCCAGTCCGCCGCATACAGCATTGCCATCGCCGCCGCTAAACCCAGCAGCCCCCGCTCCAACCATCGCTGCATCGACTCCTCTTGCGTACATCGTTTTTTCTGAGTGTACCGTCCAAATGAACGAAGGCGCGAGCGCTGGGGGCAAACAAGAATGAGCCGGGAGTGGATCGAGAAGCTTGCCGACGACACAAAGCATAAGGGTAGAGACGCCGCGGAAGCCTATGGCCGCCAGCTCCACCGCTCCGGCATTATCGCAGACCAGGGAAAAGCGTTTTTTACTGCTCTCATTCTCTGCCTGGAGCAGGACTTCGCAGAGATGCGCGCTCAACTCCAAGGCAGCGCCGTATCCTGCGAGACCTCAGTCCAGAGGAACAGCCCCTCTGAGGTCCGGCTCACACGCAGCCGCTTCCCGTGGTTTGACGCTACCCTGAAACATTCCGCCGAGGATATTGTCCTCGAACACGAGCAGGGTCGCGGCGTAGCAAACGAGCAGTTGACCCATTCCAGCACCGATCGTCAGACCGCCCACTTCTCCTTCCAGGTGGACTCCGCCGACCGTATGCTTGTCTCCGAGTCCTTTGCAGAGACTCAGCGGCAATTTGCCCGCCCCGAGGATCTCGCCAGGCACATTGTTGAGCTTCTCTTCCATTTTTAGGAGAGTTGTGCGAAGCTATCCACCTTGGCCGGAAGCTTGCGCCGGATGAATCCTCGATGAAGCCTCGATAAGCCGACTCGGTCGGCTGCCTGCTATGCGTTGATGGACGCATCAAGCGCCTGTTTCATGCCGCTCCAGCTCGTTCGCGTAGACGCCTCGGGGCCGCCTTCGCCTTTCCAGTGCGTTTCTAGGCTGACAGCATCGTGATATCCCAACGCACGCAGGGCGGCGAACTGCGCCTTCCAATCGATATAACCCGTGCCGACGGGTGCCCATTGCACCTTGCCGCTTGCGCCCTCGGCCGCGCCCTTGACGTGGCAATGGCGTATACGTGACTTCGGCAGCAACTCCCAGCCAGTCGGAAACGCGTCGAGTTCGCCGCGCATGACGGCGTTGGCGGGGTCCCAGTTCAGCACGAACGATGGCGACTTCACCGCGGCCAGCGTTCGCACCGACTCCCGCGCCGTCGCCGTATTGCACTCGTACTCGTTCTCCAGAACGAAGAGAACACCCTGGCTGCCCATGTATCTCGCGGCTTCGTTCAGCTTTGCATCGATCGCGGCGCGATGGGGTGCCGGGTCGTCGAGTCGCCAGAAATCGAAGCCGCGGACCTTATCCGTTTTGAACTGCTTCGCCAGCGCTACGGACTTCTTCATCACGTCTTCCTGCTGAGCGAAGTTGAAGTCGGCCTTAAAGGTGTCCGTCTTGGGACTGTACTGAGAGCGGGGCGCACCGGGCCAGTCCACCTTGAAGAGCGGGCTGGCAATGTCGGTAACCTGGAGGTTGTACTTGGCTAAGGTCTTCTGCGCCTCGGCGATCTCGGCATCGGTGAGGGCCATGATGTTTTTGCCCCACATACCGCGTAACTCTACCCATTGCATGCCGAAGTCTTTCGCCGCGACCGAGCAGGCGTGATCGAAGTCTTGAGAGATTTCGTCCGTAATGACCGCAACCTTGAAGCCCGTCGCAGTTGCCGCCTGGGCCATGGCATAGAGAGGCTGCGCCGTGTGAGCCATCGCGGTCATGCCCGCGCCCGTCAGAAAAGTACGTCGGGATACGGCAACTGATCGGATCATCGCTGCTCCTGTGTTCTAGCTTGGTGTGGACAACTTCCTCACGCGCTGAAGAAGTATTGCACACCAGTGTAAGGGCCCGCTAGGAGACGTAATCAGCGGTCGAATGCCAATGGACTACGGGACATCAACAGAGGTACGATTCCTCGCATGAAGACTTTACTTACACGCCGCGCCTTGTTGCGGAACAGTGCCGCGCTTTCGGCCTCAGCGCTGGCTTACAGCGGTCCGCTTCGGCTGCTGGGGCAATCGGGAAAGCCTCTGCCGATTCGGCTCGGCGTTGCCAGTTACACGTTTCGCAACTTCAATACTGCGCGTTTGATGGAGTTTGCCAAGGAATTAAAGACCCCTTGGTTGAACCTGAAGGATATGCACCTGCCCTTGACGCCCGCCGACCAAGTAAAGACCAGGGCGGACGCTTATCGCGCGGCGGGCTTTACGCTGACGGCAGCGGGGACGATCTACTTCACAAAGCTGGACGACGCGGACATCCGGCCGAAGTTCGAGTACATGAAGGCCGCCGGCATTCCCGTGATGGTCTGTATGCCGACGCGCGAGGTGCTGCCCTCGCTTGAGAAGTATGTCAAGCAATACGACATTACGCTGGCCATCCACAATCACGGGCCGGAGGACAAGCAGTTCCCGTCGCCGCTCGATGTGCTCGTCGCAGTGAAAGATATGGACCCGCGCGTCGGATGCTGCATCGATGTGGGCCATACGATGCGGGCCGGGACCGACGTGGTCGACGCGATCCGACAGGCGGGCTCACGCCTGTATGACCTCCATATGAAGGACCTCGCGAACGGCTCGGAGAAGGATAGCCAGGTGGCTGTGGGTGAGGGCATCATGCCGGTCCGTCAGATATTTCAAGCGCTCATCGACCAGCATTACCCCGGTTATGTCGATCTGGAGTACGAGATCCACGCCGACGACCCCCTGCCGGGAGTGAAGAAGAGCTTCGCCTCCATGCGGGACACGCTGGAGAAGATGGGCTACGCCGCCGGCTAGGTCCTAGCTAGTAAACTGAAGGGATGGAAGTTCTTTACGGCCTGCATCCGGTTGAAGAGGCAATTCGCTCCGGTGCGCGCAGGCTCGATCATGTGAGCGTGGCGCGCGACCGGCGGGATGAAAAATTGGATCGGCTGGTGGAACTTTGCCGCGCTTCGGGCATTCGGGTGACGCAGGAGTCGCGCGATACGCTGACGAAACTGGCCCGCACGGACATGCACCAGGGCGCGCTGGCTGTGGTGCGGGAGCGCACGTTTCTGACGATCGAAGATTTGCTCGGCGCCCCCGCCGACAGTGACCGTTTTTTTCTAGCACTTGATGGGGTCGAAGACCCGCATAATCTTGGCGCGCTCCTCCGCACGGCCGAAGGAGCGGGAGTCGATGGGGTGATCCTGCCGGAGCGCCGGTCGGCCCCGATCACCGCCACGGTGGCCAAGGCCTCGTCTGGAGCGTCGGAGCACGTCCGCGTGGCGCGCGTGACCAACCTTGTAC
>CAXTWP010000085.1:0-6419 GCA_964247945.1 uncultured Acidobacteriaceae bacterium
CGCGGTGAGCAAAGCGTCTTGATTCGCCCCGTCTTTGCTGTCATTGCCGGCGCAAACGGGCGCGGCAAGAGCACATCGACCCGGTGGGCGAAGACCTTCTTTCAGCAGTCGGCGATCCTTGATCCCGATGCGGTAGCAGTCGATCTTCAGGTGCAATCCGGCAAAGCCAAGAGCGACATAGACGCCGGCGAACAGGTTCTTCGTGCGGCGGAGGAATACCTCCCGCGCTCCGTCAGTCTTTCTGTCGAATCGACTCTGTCCGGCAACACCTACCTGCGCATGTTGGCTCGAGCCCGGGAGCTTAGGTATACCACTCGCCTTTTTTACATTGGAACGGAAGGTGTGCAGATCAACAAGGCCCGCGTGGCCGCCCGCGTGCTCAGGGGGGGGCACGATGTTCCGGTAGAAGACCAAATCCGCCGTTACCCGTGCAGCTTTCGCAACCTTTGTTTCGCCATCCGTTTGGCCGAAGAGTGCGTTCTTCCGGACAACTCAACCAGTGGCGGTCGTCGGATCGTTGGTCTCACACTGACGGGTACAGAGGTGCTCGCCTTTAATCCGCTGCCCGCTTGGGCGGGGTTTCTGCGGAGATGAGCGGGGTGCCACCGAGCCGCAAACGCATCCTGTACGCCGGCAACATGGGTGCGGGGAACACGTCGATGTACCGGTTCCACGCCTTGGAGCGGCTGGGGCAGGATGTCCACGGGTTCGATGTAAGCCGGTTCGATCCGCGCAGTCGCCTGGTGGCCAAGGCGCACTACTACTTCCCAGCGGGGCCGCTGGTGGCCAGGATCAATCGCAGCCTGCTGGAGACACTCGAAGAGGTCAAGCCGGAGATCGTCTGGATGGACAAGCCCACGGGCTTCACACCGGCGACGATGCGCGAGTTGAAGGCGCGCCATGTACAAACAGTCTGCTACAACCAGGACAATCCCTTCGGCCCGCGGCGAGACCCCATCTGGTTCCAGTTCAACCGCATCTTCAAGATGTTTGATCTGCACTGTCTGCTGCGCGATGCGGATATCCCGCGCTATCAGGGCTGGGGTCTGCCTTACATCAAGCTGCTCTTGAGCTTCGATCCCGCCATGCACTTTCCGCCGCCGGCCGGCTGGACCGATGCGGACCGGCCTTATGGCGTCTCGTACACAGGCAGCCCGTATGAGGAGCGGCCCGCGTTCCTCCGCGCGCTGGCCGAGCAATATGACCTGCCGCTGGCGATCGCCGGACCACGCTGGAACAAGGTCTTCTCGCCAGAGTTGATGGCCCGCTACGTGACCGCCGGGATGCTGAAGGACGCCGCATACCGGGAGAACATCTGGCGATCCAAGGTCAACCTCTCCTTCATCACCTTGCTGAACGAAGAGGACGTAGCGCATAAGGCGTTTGAGATTACCGCCTGCGGCGGTTTCCTGCTGGCGCTGCGCTCGGCCGGACACCAGGCGTGCTTTGAAGAAGATCGGGAGGCGGTCTTCTTCTCTTCGCTTGAAGAATGCGCGGAGAAGGCGCGCTACTATCTGGATCATGTTGACGAGCGTGAGACCATCGCCGCGCGCGGGCGCGAGCGCGCGCTGCGCTCTGGGTACGACAACGACACACAGTTGGGCAAAGCGCTGTTGAGGCTGGAGTCAATCCGTCTTGTCTAATCAATCCATGGCAAACGTGCATGCTTCGCGGCGGGACCGCGTCTCCCTTTGGCTGCCGATAGGATTCCTGCTGGTCTCGTTCCTTGTCGCGCTGGTTCTTCTGGCGACCCGCAACATCTACGACGACGAGATTGGGACGACCGATCTGCTGCCGATGCCCGCCGCTCAGATCGTCTGGATGATGAACCGTACTGATGTACATCCGCCTGGGATGTATGTGCTGGCGCACTTAGGGTATGGTGTAGTGCCCTCGGCGCGATGGGTGACGCTGTTCCCGCTGGCGTGCTTATACTGCGGGCTGACGGTCTTTGTGTTCGCGGTTCTGCCGCTCTTTCGCGGCTTATGGACGCGAGTAGTCTTTTTGCTGTTTGCAACATTGCATCCGCAGTTGCTGATGTGGGGAAACTCCATACGCTGGTACCCGTGGTGGACGGGGCTCGCGCTGATGACGGTCGTTGTGGCGCTCGACCCGGGAGTGAATGAGAGTCGAACGCT
Organism: uncultured Acidobacteriaceae bacterium; assembly: GCA_964247945.1. GTDB lineage: Bacteria > Acidobacteriota > Terriglobia > Terriglobales > Acidobacteriaceae > Edaphobacter. The sequence goes on from CAXTWP010000085.1 coordinate 2,139, forward strand.
CTCGTCTATCCGAGCCGCCCTGGTGGGGTTGCTGCTGGGCGCATCCTTTTATCTGAACTACATCACCATCGTCTTTTCCGCGGCGTTGGTGCTGGGCATGATTGCGCGCTACGGGTGGCGGGTCTGGCGGCCGCTGATGATCGCCGCATCGGTGGAGTTCGCTATCGTTGCGCCGCAGCTTCATGCGTTCTTGACGGTACATCTGCGAGGGAGCGGTGGCCAGCGTACGAACCCGGCGGTCTCGACCGCGCGGCTCGTGCAGAGCTTGCTTTGTTCAGAGGCCTTTCTGCCGTGGCATCCGATAGCGGTTGTAGCGTTGTTGCTTTGGCTTACGCTTGCGGTGGCGGCGGCGGCGAAGGGCGCCCGGTTTCTGCGCGGCAGACCGGTGCGCGGGTTGACCGCCGCAGATCGTTGCCTCGTCAGCCTGCTGGTGCTTTCGTTCGCACTGCTGGGGCTTGTGGCAGTGGCAGGGCTGGGGGGTAAGCCGCGCAATGGGTTGGCTCTGGTGCCGCTGCTGGCACCGGCGATGGCGTTGGCGGTGGGCAGCCTGCGGCTACGCGCGGCGAGACTGGCAACGATGACCTTCTTTGTGGTGTGGAGCGCATGGGGCGTGGCGCACCTGCTGCGCCGCGAGGGATTGGCGAAGTCCGGCATGAACAACCGGCCGGATGAGGTGCTTCGCTTTATTGAGAGCTCACGGGGAGGTGCGTGCTCGGTGGTGGTGACGTACGATCCGGTGCTGAGCTTTTATCTTGTGGAGAGCCATCTGCCTCGGCAGCTTGTCCTGACACTGACGCAAATCAGCCTTTACCGGGATGCAGCCCCATTCGACGTGAAAGAATGTTCGTCGACGAAGCTGTATGTGGTGCAGTCGTATCTTGGGGGCTTTGGCGGGTATGAGACGATCCTGCCCGATCAGCTTCGGGCGGCGGTATCGTTCATCCATGCGCCGATCGCCACAAACCAGTTCAGCTTCGACCCCGATGCGGGGGTTAAGCGGCGGCTCACGTTTGTGGGCGGAGACGCGGCGATGCCTGACTATCGGTATGTGGTTCGATCCGGCGAAATCGATGGAAGCAGGCTGGAGGCATTGAAGGCGGCGGTGCCCTACCTGACGGTTGCGGATGGGCACTCGACAGCGAAAAGGAACAAAGAAAACGCCATCTCTCTTAGTTATTGACGGCTGGAAGACCGACGGTACTTAGCGATCACGGCTGGTGACGAAGCCGGGAACCCAGAGCAGAGCGCGCTTGGCGTCGGTGTCGGGCAGGTCCGTAATGGAAAGACGAGCGGCTTCGGCGTAAGCGCAAGCCGTATCCATGGCGTAGTCGAGCGAACCATGGCGCTGAAGGATCTCCAGAATATGCGCATGCGAGACCTCGGCGAAGCTGCGCGCCGCCAGCACCGTGCGGATGGCCTCGCGTTCGGCGCCTGTGCCGCGCTCGAGCGCGTGGATGACAGCCAGTGTAGCCTTGCCTTCGCGCAGATCAGACGCGACAGGCTTGCCCAGTACCTCCTCGGACGCGGTCAGGTCGAGTACATCGTCGACGATCTGAAAAGCCAGCCCGAGATTGCGGCCGTACTCGCCGAGCATTTCTTCACAGTCCTCGCGGCCCGGTGTGATGGCCGCGCCGAGTTGCATCGATACCTTGAAAAGGCAGGCCGTCTTGCGGAAGATGAGATCGAAATACTCTTCTTCGTTGATAAGGTGACCGAGCTTCTGGATCTGGAGCAACTCGCCCTCAACCATCTGTTGGGTCAGCGAGATCAACAGATCAAGCACACGGAAGTTGCGCTCTTCCAAAGCCGTCTGGAAGCTCTGCATATAGAGCCAGTCGCCCGCGAGAACGCACTTGGCATTGCCCCAGGTGGTGTTCGAGGAAGGGCGGCCGCGCCGGGTGTCCGCCTCATCGATAATGTCGTCGTGGACGAGGGTGGCCGTGTGGAGCATCTCGACTACCGCGCCCAGGCGGATGCGCGCGTCGGAGTGCGAACCCAAAGCCTTTGCACTGAGCAATAGAAGCAATGGGCGGAGGCGTTTGCCGCCGCCTGCCATCAGGTAACCGGCGATCTCAGTGATGACCTCGACCGGGGAGGCGGACTGGCGGCCGAACTCCCGCTCGACGGCTGCGAGATCGTCGCGGAGGAGGTCGAAGACCTCATTTGCCGTCGCGATGGAGATCGTACTCACTCGAAGGTTAGACTATCAGGCGGTATGGGCCGGCAAAGGAGGTTCGGTTTGCCCTGAACAGAAGAAAAGGGAATGTTGATGAAGGCAAATGCCAAAATGACCGGCAAGGTTCAGGTCCGGGTTCCGGCGGCCAGCGGCAAACAATCTGGCCAGTAGGCCGGATTGCAGCTGACGTTCCGCGTCCCTCACCTCCTCCTAAGCCTTAAGGAATAAGTCCAGTCCCGGTGTTCATCCCCCGCACCTGACTCGGGTGCGAGATGTACGACCATCCACCGCCTCGCCGGCGTGTAGGTAGCGAAGACGACCCCTCCAACCGTGCTCCTCGTCACCGTCCGGGGGTTGGTTTCCGCCTCTTGGCAAGCCCGGCTCACTATCGTCCGTCTCGTGCCAGCTGGTCTCGGCTCCGCTCATATCTTGCCCTCTTGTCGAGCAGGCTGCTCTCTGGTTTTCAGTTCGCCACCATCATGCTTTCCGGCTTCAGGTCGGCTCATCCCGCGACTTGCCACGTCTGCTCACTTCCCCAACAACCCATCCAGGAACAGATCACGATCCCGATGTGTGTCAGTCTCAGCCCTTGACTCCGGCGCGAGATGCATCACCTGCCACTGCGTCGCAGGCGTATAAGCCGGCCACTTCGGGAGACCGTCGCCATTGGGGTCGCCCGTCTTGGCGAAGTTGGTCCAGTACTTCTGCATCTCCGTGCTCAATGCACGGTCCTCGGGACGCCAGTTGTAGCCCACGCTGCTCAGCAGGTCGAGCGCGCCGAATACGTACGGGATCTCCGACGAGTGATAGGCCGCTACCCCGCCTGGATGAAAGGGGTCAGGGGGCGAGGCCTGGTCGAACTCATACCGATAGACCGACTGCTTGCCTGTCTTTGTCTGCGCCTCCAGCCACTGCCAGGTTGAATACGCGATAAATCGATCGCCCTCCAGGTCCGCCTGCGCGCGCGGTGCCGCGCCATCATCGGGCGCCGCATACAGCGCGAGCACCTCCGTCACGTGATCCGGGTATTGCTTCCGCACGAGTTCCTGGAAGCTCGCAACCGTCGCCTTCGGATCAAACCCACCCTCATCGCGGTTCCATCCCGCAATCATCGGTACATCGTTCTGCCTGCCCGCGGCGAAGATCGCGTGTGGACTCTCGGGCAGGAAGTATCCGTCCACGCCCCCGCTGAAGCGCGTCATCTCCCCCTTTGCGTTTTTCTTCATCTGCCCATCGAGCATCTGCTGCGCCGAGATGGCCCGCAGTCCCGCAAGGCTCGCCGTGGAGAAGGTCTCCAGTGCGAACGCTTCGTCCCGCGCCTCCGTCTCCGCGACCGGGCGGAAGGATAGCGTGCTGGTTCCGAGCGCGCCGCCGCTCTCGCCAATGGCCCGCTGGTACAGCCCTTTCGCCAGCGGCGAGGCCATCTGCGCGCTCACCGAAAACGATCCCGCGCTCTCGCCGAACAGCGTGACCTTGCCGGGATCGCCTCCAAACGCGGCGATATTTTCTTTCACCCAGCGCAGGGCCGCCGTCTGATCCATCAGGCCGTAGTTGCCTGCCGCATTGTGACCGGACTCCGCCGCCAGCTCATGGTGCGTGAAGAAGCCGAAGATGCCCAGGCGGTAGTTCATGGTCACCACAACGACGCCGTTGGACGCCAACTGCGCGCCGTCCTGCCGCCGCTCCGATGTGCTTCCGCCGAGAAAGCCGCCACCGTAGATCCAAACCATCACCGGGAGCTTTGCTTTCGCGTCCCCGGCGGGCGTCCAGATGTTGAGGGTGAGGCAATCTTCGCTCATCCCGGCGTCTCGAAAGATCATGTCGCTGAAGACGCTCGGCTGCATACACCTGGGCCCAAACCCCTTGGCTTCGCGAACCCCCTTCCACTTCGCCGCAGGCATCGGCTGCTTCCACCGGAGTTGCCCTACGGGCGGGGCAGCGAATGGGATACCCAAAAACGCGCGCACCGGCGTTGCCGCGGGGCCGTCCATCCGGCCTTCGATCTTGCCCAGCTTCGTCTTGACCTGAAGGTTCTGCGCCACTCCCATGGACACAAGTGCTCCGGCCATCATTACGGCAACACGGCTACGCTTCCAGTTCATCGT
>CAXTWP010000085.1:6429-7479 GCA_964247945.1 uncultured Acidobacteriaceae bacterium
GTCTACACGGCAACCGGTACACTGGTCAGCGTGATACCACCGCACTCCGTCGTCGAGCTTGGCCCCCTTCGTATCGGCAACGCGCTTCCTTTGACCCTCGTCGCCGGGCCATGCGTGCTGGAGTCCCGCGCCCACGCCCTGAAGACGGCCTCGGCGTTGCAGGAGATCGCGGCCAAGCTGAAGGTCGGCCTGATCTATAAAACGTCGTTCGATAAGGCAAACCGCAGCAGCGCTGCCTCCCAACGCGGTCTCGGCCTGGAGCAGGCGCTGCCCATCTTTGCCGAGATCCGCGAGACCCTCAGCCTACCCGTCCTGACCGATGTGCACGAGGCCGGTCAATGTGCCGCGTTAGCGGAGTGTGTAGACATCCTCCAGATCCCGGCCTTCCTTTGCCGCCAGACCGACCTCCTGCTCGCCGCCGCCGCCACCGGGCGCGTCGTCAACGTTAAGAAGGGCCAGTTTCTGGCACCCTGGGACATGGCGAATGTGGTCGCCAAGCTCACCTCTACCGGCAACCGCGGTGTGCTGCTGACCGAGCGCGGCGTCTCGTTCGGGTACAACACGCTGGTCTCGGATATGCGGTCGCTGCCGATCATGGCCCGCACTGGCGCGCCCATCGTCTTCGACGCGACCCACTCCGTGCAACAGCCGGGCGGCCTGGGCACGACCTCCGGCGGCCAGCGCGAGTTCGTCCCGACGCTCGCCCGCGCCGCAGTCGCCGTGGGCGTGGCCGCAGTCTTTCTCGAAACGCATCAAGACCCCGACCATGCCCCCTCGGATGGCCCCAACATGATCCCGCTCCCCCAGTTCGAGCCGCTCATCCGCGGCCTGCTCGCCATCGACGCGCTGGTCAAGTCGCCGGAGTTTCCGGTCGTATCGGTATGAGCAAGGAACCCATAAGCACCGGGCGCGCCATACTGACCCGAACGCTGTCGCTTGAGATCGCCGGTCTGGAAGCCGTGCGCGCGGCCCTGGACGCGGAGCTTGGCGACCGTCTGCTCGCAGCCGTCGCCCTGATCCTGGCGCGCGGCGCGGAAGGCGGTCGCGTAT
>CAXTWP010000085.1:7489-9850 GCA_964247945.1 uncultured Acidobacteriaceae bacterium
GCGTATTGGTCACCGGCGTCGGCAAGTCCGGCCACATCGGGCGCAAGATCGCGGCGACGCTGACCTCGACGGGCTCGCCCGCGCATTTTCTACACGCGGGCGACGCCGGCCACGGCGATCTGGGCTTGCTGCAATCGACCGATACGGTGCTGGCCATCAGCTGGTCCGGCGAGACGCCCGACCTCGCGTCGACGCTCGACTACACTCGCCGCTTCCGCATCCCGTTGATCGCCCTTACCTCCAGCCGCGCCAGTTCGCTTGGCCGCATCGCCGAGATATGCCTGGAGCTTCCCTCCATGCCGGAGGCCTGTCCGAACGGCCTGGCCCCGACCACCTCCACCACCATGCAGCTTGCGGTGGGCGACGCGCTGGCGCTTTGCCTGCTGGAGGCGCGCGGCTTTTCCTCGACCGCCTTCCCCGCCCTGCACCCGGCGGGGCGGCTGGGCGCACGGCTCCGCACCGCCGCGTCCCTGATGCACACGGCAGACCGGCTCCCCGCCGTGCGGGAAGGCACACTGCTCTCCGCCGCCATCGTCGAGATGACGTCCAAGGGCTTCGGCGTCACCGCCATCCTCGACCCGGCCGCCCGCCTGACCGGCATCCTTACCGACGGCGACCTCCGCCGCCACTTCCGCGACGCCTTCGCCGACTGCCCGGTCGAGACCGCCATGACCCGCCGCCCCTGGACCATTTCTCCCGACACCCTCGCCCCCGCCATTCTGGCGGAGATGAACGCCCGTGCGGTGACGACGGTCTTCATCGTCGATGCCGAGAGCTGCCCCACCGGCATCCTCCACATCCACGACCTGCTCCGCATCGGCCTGGGCTGAATCGCCGAGGCCGATGCGGAGAACGATTCAGCTCACAACTTCACTCGTCCGCGCACAACGCCGCCAAGGGCCAGCACACCACTGGCCGCCAACATCCAGGAGGCAGGCTCGGGCGTCGTCGCCGTCGCGGGCGATGCCGTCCCGCTGACTTCGGCGAAGACGCCGGTAGGTCCGCCGCCGTTGGTGACAACGAAGTCCAGCGTGTTGGTGCCGGCAACGAAGCCGCTGGTAATGGAAAAGCTCGTCAGGCTGCCGAAGCCGGCAAACGGTGTGCAGTCGCCGGTGTTGGCACCGTTCAGGTAGATGCAGGCGTTGTTGTCGGAGGCCCAGGAGCCGGAGAGCTGCGCGGTGGCCGGATTGTCGCCGGCCAGGCTGAAGGTTGTCCGGTAATCGTAATTGCCGACCGGGAAAGAGTCGTTTCCGCTGCTGCTCGGCCCGATCCAGTCCGCCGTGGTTGTGTTTCCCGTGTAGGCCCCGTTCGGGGTCTCCGTGGTGGCTCCCGAAGTGACCCCCGCCGGCGCCGAGATAAGCGTGTAGTGTGGGTCGGCCGTCCCGACAGCCAACGCCGTCCTTCCGCTGCTCTCGCCCGTGTTGAAGATGCTGATGGTGCTGCCGAAGGCGCTGGAAACCGGAACCGTCCCACACGCCAAGATAAATGCCAGGGCCCGGTAGTTCCTGTTCATGGTGCGCTCCTTCGTGTTACTGGAATGCGGGCATTTTACCATCATGGGAACGAAAGCAATCGACTATTTTTTGTTATCTTCTTGTTTGCCCGCGATACGGCTGAACAGCTTTTCCAACCCGCGTACGGCCGGCTGGATGTCGGCCCGCTGTGCCTTCCGCGCCTTGATCTTTCTCTATCGCGCGGCAACCTGATCTTGCTGCAGTTGTTCGCGTCTCGCGCGGTGCCGCATGATGGAGCCTGTAAGCAGGCAAACGAAGGAAAACAGCAAGGCCATAAAGATCAGGAAAAAGACGCTCTCGTGATCTTCGAAGCTGAAGTTGGCGCCGGGCGCGACGGCACGATGACGGACCCACAGTCCTCCGGCGATCCCGAGAACGCCCAGAAGAGCGCCGAGCCAGAGACAGACGGCCGCCTGCGTGCTCACCGGCATGGACGCGCTCGTTGGGGCGTCGCCGGGTATCTTGAGCAGCCTTCCGATGGGGTCGAGCCGGTTCAAGGCAATCAACACGACCATGAACTCAATCACCCAGGACGCTCGGCCGTATCTGGAGGAGCCCGGATCATTGAGAAACCGCAGCGGACTGCCCAGCCCAAGGTCGATCACCGGGACGATCACGATACTCCCGAAGAAATACGTCCAGTCGGGCCATGCCCAATTGGTTCTGCGCTTCCACTCCGCCATACAGCCTCCATCGGTTAGTTGCGGAATGGTGTCGCGAACGCCGGAATCGTTTCACGGGGATGCCCATCGCGGCGGAAGAAGATCGACCGGCTACACTGATCGCACCATGCGCTGCCTCCTTCTCGCCGTCCTCCTCAGCGCCACTGCAAACGCCCAGTGGGACC
>CAXTWP010000085.1:9860-10618 GCA_964247945.1 uncultured Acidobacteriaceae bacterium
GGGACCATCAGGACTCCCACACCACCGCCTCCCTGCGCGGCATCCACGCCCTCGGCGGAGGCGTCACCTGGGCCAGCGGCACCGAGGGCACCGTCCTCCGCACCACCGACGACGGCCTCTCCTGGCGGCGCTGCCCCACCCCGCCCGCCGCCGAACACCTGGACTTCCGCGGCATCCAGGCCTTTGACGAAAACACCGCCATCGTCATGTCCTCCGGCAAGGGCGACCTCTCCCGCCTCTACAAAACCACCGACGGCTGCCAGTCCTGGAAACTCGTCTTCACCAACCCGGACAAGGATGGCTTCTGGGACGCAATTCAGCTGTCTAAAGACCGCGGTGAAAAGACTAGCCGCTGCTTCGGGGCTGTCGTCGGCGACCCAGTAGACCAGCACTTTTCCCTGTTCCTGACCGTAGACTGCGGCGATTCTTGGGAAAGACAGATCCGCGAGTCTCCGTCAGCCCTCCCCGCCGGGGAAGGCCTCTTTGCCGCCAGCAACTCCTCCCTTGTCGTGCAAAGCCAAGCATGGCGCACCTTCGTGACAGGCGGTAGAGGAGGGGCGCGGGTACTTACCTTTTGGGTCGGCGGAGATGATACTAATCAGCCCGATCCTCTTCAAGTAGCTGCCGGCACCAAGCCATTCCGCTTTATTTCTCGCGGCTGGATTGTCAGTTCTTTGCCGACTGCAGCACAGACTGAATCTTCGGGAGCTTTCTCCATCGCCCAACGAGACGGTCGCCCCGTTGTTGTAGGCGGCGAC
>CAXTWP010000086.1:0-10286 GCA_964247945.1 uncultured Acidobacteriaceae bacterium
CCTTCGACGAGAGAACGCACCCAGAGATCCGCCTCGACTTGGGGGAAGTGGAGGCCGAGGCCGGAGGGAGTGATCTCGATCTCGCTGAGCTGCTCGGGGGTGGCGTGTTCCAGGCCCTGCGCGTCTTCCGGGGAGAAGAAGACGCCGATGCCGGTGGAGAGTTTCAAGACGATGCTTCGGGTGCTTGGGTCGAACGTGGCGCAGGTGACAATGCCGCTCTTCGACTTAAGCTCCTTCATGTTGGCGTTGGCTTGTTCAAACTCATCCTTGGTGATTCCACGGAACTCCCTCCAGGCGGCGAATACTTCAGGTACTTATGGCGTTATCTTGTCTCCGATGCGGCCAAGCTCCCGGCGGTTGAAGCCGCGATTGGCTCTGAGCGACGGCGGCCCCTCAGGGCAATTGACGTAATAGAGCGCTTCCTTGCCTCCGGAGAAGACAATGTACGTGGGCTGGACGATGGTCGTTCGGGTAGATGATAACGTCAAGACCGTCGATCCGCACGATAACCGGCACACAGGAAGAGTACCACGTTCCTAAGCGGTTGGGTTATTCCTTGCTACGCGATCCGGGATGGGCGGAGGGCTGCTGAGAGGTGTGACGAGGGTGAGGCGGAAAGCGGATTAGTCGGGGCGGGCGATCTCGACCTCTTCCCCGCTGTCGGCGGCGGCGAGGAGGTCGTCGAAGTGCTCCCGCGCGTACTCGGCGCTGACCTTCATAGGTTGAGGGTAGAGGATGGGGGTGGTAGGGTCAAATTCGCAGGTTCAAGAGCTGGTGCACTCGATCAGTAGTTCTATCGCGACGAGACTCCAAAAGATAGACGGATGCCTGTTATTTCAAAAGTTCAGGATGTCTATTTAGATATTCTCTGGGGAACTGTGCGCTGTGCGCGTACCCTATACCAACACTTATGTACTGATCCACAGTGTCAATCAGCATCTTAATCGAGCTTAGAGGGTTTACGCCCATGTATGTAACGCTTCCCTCTTTCTCAGTGCTGTAAATTCTTTGACGCAGATTGGCAAGCTCCTGGGTTATTCCACCTTCTCTTAGCGACACTATGCCGATTATCTTGCCTTCACTGTTGAGCAGCGCTCCCCCAGAATTTCCTTTGTTGATTGAACTTTGTATAAATATCAACGATCTATCCGGTAACATGCCAGAAACCATTCCCTTATGGGTAATCATGCCCGGAGTTGCCAAAGGAAATCCAGAGAAAACTACATCATCTCCTATATCGATTTTATTTATGTAATCGTCACTTGCGAACTGAAGTTGTGAAACGGGCGAAGCAGGTTTGGTCCTCAGTTTTAGAAACGCAAAATCGCGAATCAAGGGTGTAAAGTAACTCGAGCTCGGAACGGAGACAACATCTGCAGCAATAACTTCACCAGAAGGCATGGTTACCTTTACATCCTGGAACACATTTCCCGATACCTGCCCTTGAGCTGATATGGCGGTATGCGCAACAACGTGTAAACACGTCAGCGCAAGCCGTTCGCCAACCATGAAAGCCGTACCGGAGGAGTTACCCTGCTGGCTTACAACAAGGATGGTTGCATCATGAGAAAGGTGAAGCACTTTGGCCGGCTGTGCTTGAGTTAAGCCGGGACAGTTCAGCAAAAATATCGCTAGAACAATCTGCCTCATTTTCCCTCCAGCTGGAGGAAGCTTACAGATGACCGCGCTAGAAAGCAACGGCAGAGCCTGAGCTCTGCCGTTGTGGGTTTTGCGCGTGAGCGCGTTTCGCTGTCCGCGCAGGACTACTCGGCGGCCATTTCTTCTTGTTCGCCTTCCATGCGCATCTGTTCGAGTTCGCGTTCTTCGGCTTCGATGGCGGCGGTGACCTCCTGCTGGACCTGGGCCGCCGCTTCTTCGAGTTCGGGGGAGAGCTGGACGTTGCGGTAGTACTCCATGCCGGTGCCGGCGGGGATGAGACGGCCAACGATGACGTTTTCCTTGAGGCCGCGCAGGGTGTCAATAGAGCCGTTGATGCTGGCTTCGGTGAGCACGCGGGTGGTCTCCTGGAAGCTGGCGGCCGAGATGAAGCTGTCGGTCGAGAGCGACGCCTTGGTGATGCCGAGCAGCAACGAACGGCCGATGGCGGGACGGCCATCAGTCATCAGCACGCGCTGGTTCTCCTCATTGAAGCGGAAGCGGTCGGTCTGCTGGTCGATGAGGAAGTTGGTGTCGCCGACCTCCTCGATCTTGACCCAGCGGAGCATCTGCCGGACGATCGTCTCGATGTGCTTATCCGAGATGGTGACGCCCTGGAGACGGTAGACCTCCTGGATCTCGTTGACGAGGTACATCTGGACGGCGCGCTCGCCGAGGACCTCGAGCACGTCGTGCGGGTTGCGCGGACCGTCGATCAGGGCGTCGCCGGCGCGGAGACGCTCGCCTTCCTGCACGTTGATGTAGACGCCGCGCGGCACCGAGTACTCCTCCTCGTGGCCGTTGTCCGCAGTGACATACACCTTGCGCTGCCCCTTCGACACATCGCCGAAGCGGACGACTCCGTCGATTTTGCTGATGATCGCCGGGTCGCGGGGCTTGCGGGCCTCGAACAACTCGACGACGCGGGGGAGACCGCCGGTGATGTCCTTGGTGCGGGTGGTCTCGCGCGGGATCTTCGCCAGGATGTCTCCGGGGAAGATCTCGTCGCCGTCGGCGACCATGAGGTGGGCGCGCGAGGGCATCAGGTAGCGCTTGTTACCCTGCGCGCTCTTGATGATGATCGCGGGCTGGCGCTTCTCGTCGGGCGAGTCGGCGACGACCAGGCGGGAGAGCCCGGTGACTTCGTCGACTTCCTCGTTGAGGGTGACGCCTTCCTGGAGGTCCTTGAATTGGACGGTCCCGGCGATCTCGGTGAGCAGCGAGAAGGTGTAGGGGTCCCACTCGCCGAGCGTGTCGCCGAGCGCGACCTGCGTGCCGTCCTCGACCTTGAGCTTTGCGCCATAGACGATAGCATACCGCTCCTTCTCGCGGCCCTTCTCGTCGATGATGGCGATGGAGCCGTTGCGGTTCATGGCGACGAGGTCTCCCGACTTGGCGCGGACCGTGACCAGGTTGATGAAGCGGACGGTGCCCACGTTCTTGGCTTCGAGGTGCGAGGCGTCCTGCACACGGGAGGCGGTGCCGCCGATGTGGAAGGTGCGCATGGTGAGCTGGGTGCCCGGCTCGCCGATGGACTGCGCCGCGATGACGCCGACGGCCTCGCCCATCTCGACCATCTTGCCGGAGCCGAGATTGCGGCCATAGCAGAGAATGCAAACGCCGCGCTTGGACTCGCAGGTGAGGACGGAACGGATCTTTACCTTCTCGATGCCAGCGGCCTGGACCTGGGAGGCGAGGTCTTCATCGATCTCCTGGTTGACCTCGACGATGGTCTTGCCTTCGAAGTCCTTGAGCTTCTCGAGCGAGACGCGGCCGATGATGCGGTCGCGGAGGGGTTCGATGGTCTCTCCGGCCTCAATAATTGGAGTTACATAGATGCCCTCGACGGTGCCGCAGTCGTTGTGCGAGATGATGACGTCCTGGGCCACGTCGACGAGGCGGCGGGTCAGGTAACCTGAGTCGGCGGTCTTCAACGCCGTGTCCGCGAGACCCTTGCGGGCGCCGTGGGTGGAGATGAAGTACTGGAGGACGGTGAGGCCTTCACGGAAGTTCGCCGTGATGGGGGTCTCGATGATCTCGCCGCTTGGTTTGGCCATCAGCCCGCGCATGCCGGAGAGCTGGCGGATCTGCTGCTTCGAGCCGCGGGCGCCGGAGTCGGCCATGATGTAGATCGGGTTCATGGCTCCTTCCTTGTCGGCCTTCTTCATGTTGCCGAACATCTCATCGGCGACGCGCTCGGTGACTCCGGACCACATCTGGATGACCTTTTTGGAGCGTTCGCCTTTGGTGATTGCGCCGTCTAGATACTGCTGGTGCATGGCGAGAACGGTCTTTTCCGCTTCACCGACGACGGTGTACTTGGAGTCGGGAATGACCATGTCGTCGAGGCCGACCGAGAGGCCGGACTTGGTGGCATAGGTGAAGCCGAGGTCCTTGACGCGGTCGAGGGTCTTGACGGTGACTTCAAGGCCGAGGTTAAGGTAGCAGTAGTTGATGAGCTGGCCGATGCCCTTCTTTTTGAGCAGGCCGTTGACGAAGGGCATACCTTCGGGGAGCGCGTCGTTGAGGATGGCGCGACCGACGGTGGTGTTGATGTACTGCCGGTTGAACTCGACCGGCTCGGTGTGGTTCAGGTCCTGGTCGTCGTAGGCGGTGGTCATGTCGAGCACCATGCCGGTGTAGCGGAGCCGGATGGGGGTGAGGGTCTCGACCTGCTTGGCTTCGAGCGCCATGTAGATCTCTTCGATGTTGGCGAAGACGCGGCCCTCGCCGATGGCGTTGACCTTGGACTTCGTCAGGTAATAGATACCGAGAACGAGGTCCTGGGTGGGGACGGTGATGGGCTGGCCGCTCGCGGGCGAGAGGATGTTGTGCGAGGCGAGCATCAGCACGGAGGCTTCGATTTGAGCCTCGGGCGACAAGGGGATGTGGACGGCCATCTGGTCGCCGTCGAAGTCCGCGTTGAAGGCGGTGCAGACGAGCGGATGAATCTTGATCGCCTTGCCTTCGACGAGCACCGGCTCAAACGCCTGGATGCCGAGGCGATGGAGCGTCGGGGCGCGGTTCAGCAGGACCGGGTGGTCCTTGATGACCTCTTCGAGGATGTCCCAGACGATCGGCTCCTGCATCTCGACCATCTCTTTGGCCTGCTTGATGGTAGTGCAGTGGCCGGTCTGCTCAAGCCGGTGATAGATGAAGGGCTTGAAGAGCTCGAGCGCCATCTTCTTCGGAAGGCCGCACTGGTGGAGCTTCAGTTCGGGGCCGACGACGATGACGGAGCGGCCGGAGTAGTCGACGCGCTTGCCGAGGAGGTTCTGCCGGAAGCGGCCCTGCTTGCCCTTCAGGGTGTCGGAGAGCGACTTGAGCGGACGGTTGTTCGCGCCACGCAGGACGCGGCCACGACGGCCGTTATCGAAGAGCGCGTCGACGGCCTCCTGCAACATGCGCTTTTCGTTACGGACGATGACCTCGGGCGCGTGCAGGTCCATCAGCTTCTTGAGGCGGTTGTTGCGGTTGATGACGCGACGATAGAGGTCGTTGAGGTCGGACGTGGCGAAGCGGCCGCCGTCAAGCGGAACGAGGGGACGAAGCTCCGGCGGGATGACGGGGATCACGTCGAGGATCATCCACTGCGGGAGGTTGTCGGACTTCTTGAAGGCCTCAACGATCTTGAGGCGCTTCGAGTATTTAAGCTTCTTCTGGAGCGAGGTCTCAGTCTTCATCCGCTCGCGGAGTTCGATCGAAAGCTCGGTGATCTCGACGCGCTTGAGCAGCTCCTTGATGGCCTCGGCGCCCATCATGGCCTTGAAGCCGGAGACGCGGTACTGGGTGTCGAGCTCGCGGAAGCGGGTCTCGTCCTTGATGACCTCGCGCTCCTTGACGGGCGCGTCGCCGGGATCTACCACGACATAAGACTCGAAGTACAGCACGGCCTCAAGCTCGCGCAGCGAGATGTCAAGCAGGTGGCCGATGCGCGAGGGCAGGCCCTTGAAGAACCAGACGTGCGAGCAGGGGCTGGCGAGCTCGATGTGGCCGAGGCGCTCGCGGCGGACCTTGGAGAGGGTGACTTCAACGCCGCACTTGTCGCAGATGACGCCGCGGTGCTTCATGCGCTTGTACTTACCGCAGAGGCATTCCCAATCGGTGATCGGCCCAAAAATCCGCGCGCAAAATAGCCCATCGCGTTCGGGCTTGAAGGTGCGGTAGTTGATGGTCTCGGGCTTGGTGACCTCGCCGTGGGACCAGGAGCGGATCTTCTCGGGGGAGGCGAGCTGGATCTTGATGGCGTCGAAGTCGGCGATGGGGCCGGTGAGTTCGAAGGGGCTGGAGCGAAACATATTTTGCGTCTCCGTTGCAGCAATGTCCCTCGTGGGGAGCTGCGGTTGGGGCATCTGTTCCGCGATGACTTGGGGCGCATCGCGATGCCCTTGGTTCTGGTGCAGGTGCTATTCAGTTGTGGCGATGCTGTAGGTCAAATTACTCGACCAAGGGTTAGGCCAGTCCTTCGTCGCGAGATTGATTAGGATGAGTCCGCAAACGAAAACAGCAAATGCAATTGCCAATGCTTTGGTTCTTGATCGTACCCTCCTCTTAATCCACCTCACACCGAAGCTGAGGAGGATAAATCCAAGAACGTAAAGAACTTTGGCCAAAATGACGGGATGCATTCCACACCTCATTGTGAATTGCGTGGACCTAGTCGGCGGCAGCGATGAGCGGCTGCACGACCTTCTTCTGGTCGATCTGCTTGATCAGCTCGACATCGAGGCAGAGCGATTGCAGCTCACGGATGAGGACGTTGAACGACTCCGGGACGCCGGGCTCGATCGCAGCTTCGCCCTTGACGATGGCCTCGTAGATCTTGGTGCGGCCGAAGACATCGTCGGATTTGGCGGTAAGCAGCTCCTGTAGGATGTAGGCCGCGCCGTAGGCTTCAAGCGCCCAGACCTCCATCTCGCCGAAGCGCTGGCCGCCGAACTGCGCCTTGCCGCCCAGCGGCTGCTGGGTGACCAGCGAGTACGGGCCGATCGACCGGGCGTGGATCTTGTCGTCGACCAGATGGTGCAGCTTGAGCATGTAGATGTAGCCCACCGTCACCTTGCGCTCGAAGTGCTCGCCGGTGCGACCATCCGTGAGCACCACCTGCCCCGACGTGTCCAGACCGGCTCGTGTCAGCATCTCCTCGATGTCGGACATGCTCGCCCCGTCGAACACCGGCGTTGCGATCGGGATCCCCTTGCGAAGATTACCGCAGAGCTCGATCAGCTGCGCCTCGCTCATCTGCGCGATCTCGTCCGAGTAAACTTCCTCGCCGTAGATCTCCTTGAGACGATCAAGCAGCTCCTGACGCGCCTGACCGTTGCGCTGGTATTCGTCCACCAGTTCGCCGACCTGACGGCCGATGTTGGCGCACGCCCAGCCGAGATGGGTCTCGAGGATCTGCCCCACATTCATCCGCGACGGCACGCCGAGCGGGTTGAGCACGAGGTCGACCGGCGTGCCGTCCTCGAGAAACGGCATGTCCTCGACCGGCGTGACGCGCGACACGACGCCCTTGTTGCCATGCCGTCCGGCCATCTTGTCGCCAGGCTGGAGCTTACGCTTTACGGCCACGAACACCTTGACCATCTTCATCACGCCAGGCGGCAGCTCGTCACCGCGCTGCAGCTTCTCGACCTTGCCGTCGAACCGCTCCTGCAAGCGTCCGACCGACGCGTCGAACTCCCGCTTGAGCACTTCGATCTCGGCCGTCACCTGATCGGACGCGACACCGATATTGCGCCACGCGCCGCGTGGATGCTCGGCAAGGACTTCCTCGTTGATCAACGTGCCCGCTTTGATACCTCTGAAGCCCGCCGCTGCCTTCTGACCGAGCAGCTTCTCACGCATACGATTGAGGAACGAACGTTCCTGGATCGCTCGCTCATCGTCGCGATCTTTCGCCAAACGCTCGATCTCGGCGCGCTCGATCGCCATCGCGCGCTCGTCCTTGTCGACGCCACGACGATTGAAGACGCGCACGTCGACGATCGTCCCCGTCGTTCCCGGCGGCAACTTGAGCGACGTGTCGCGAACATCCGATGCTTTCTCACCGAAGATCGCCCGCAGCAGCTTCTCCTCGGGTGTCATCGGGCTCTCGCCTTTCGGCGTCACCTTGCCCACCAGGATGTCGCCCGGGTTCACCTCGGCCCCGACATAGACGATACCCGCCTCGTCGAGATTGCGTAGCGCCTCTTCGCCGACATTGGGAATGTCGCGTGTGATCTCTTCCTGACCAAGCTTGGTGTCGCGCGCCATCACCTCGAATTCCTCGATGTGGATGGAGGTGAACACGTCGTCGCGCGCGATGCGCTCGGAGATCAGAATGCTGTCTTCGAAGTTGTAGCCGTTCCATGGCATGAACGCGACCAGCACGTTCCGCCCCAGCGCCAGCTCGCCCAGCTCCGTCGACGGTCCATCTGCGATGATGTCGCCCAACGTGACATGATCACCGACCCTGACGAGAGGCCGTTGATTGATGCAGGTCGATTGGTTGGAACGCATGTATTTGCGCAGGCGGTAGATATCGACGCCCTCTGTCGAGCCCTCCGCGTTGGTTGCGCGCACCACGATACGCGCACCATCGATCTGGTCCACAACACCCGGACGACGCGCGATGATCGTGGCGCCAGAGTCGCGCGCGACCGCCGCCTCCATGCCGGTCCCGACCAGCGGCGCGTCGGACTGGATCAACGGCACCGCCTGGCGCTGCATGTTCGAGCCCATGAGCGCGCGATTGGCGTCGTCGTTCTCTAGAAACGGGATGAGCGCTGCCGCGACCGAGACGAGCTGGCGGGGCGACACGTCGCACGCCGTCACGTCTTCCGGCTTGACCAAGCGGAAGTCACCGGAACGGCGCACCGACACAAACTCGTCGGTGAGCAAGCCTTGCGCGTCATGCGGTGCGTCGGCCTGAGCGACAACCAGACGCTCTTCTTCCATGGCCGACAGATACTTCCAGCCATCCTGCAGGACACCGTCCTTGACCAGCCGATAGGGCGTCTCGATGAAGCCGTACTTGTTGACCTTGGCGTAGGTGGCGAGGCTGTTGATCAGCCCGATGTTCGGGCCTTCCGGCGTCTCGATCGGGCAGACCCGCCCGTAATGCGTCGGATGCACGTCGCGCACTTCAAAGCCCGCTCGCTCGCGCGTCAGACCGCCCGGTCCCAAAGCCGACAGGCGCCGCTTATGCGTCACTTCCGACAGCGGATTGGTCTGGTCCATGAACTGGCTGAGCTGCGACGAGCCGAAAAACTCCCGTACGGCTGCCGCCGCCGGTTTGGCGTTGATAAGGTCGTGCGGCATCACCGTGTCGATATCAACCGAGCCCATCCGCTCGCGTATCGCGCGCTCCATGCGGAGCAGCCCCACGCGATACTGGTTCTCCATCAATTCGCCCACCGAACGCACCCGGCGATTGCCGAGATTGTCGATGTCGTCGATCGTGCCGCGCCCGTCCTTGAGCTCGCACAGGACCTTCACGGTCCGCAGGATGTCCTCCTTGCGTAGCACGCGCACAGTGTCTTCGGCGTCCATCCCGAGCCGCATGTTCATCTTCACGCGACCCACCGCCGACAAGTCGTAACGGTCCGGATCGAAGAACAGGCCGCGGAACAGCGCCTCCGCCGTGTCCGGCGTCGGCGGCTCGCCCGGGCGCATCACGCGATAGATGTCGACCAGCGCATCGTCACGTGACGTGTTCTTGTCGATCGTGAGCGTGTTGCGTATCCAAGGTCCGTTCGACTGGTCGACCGCGAGCGTCGGCAGTTTGTCGATGCCCAAACCCTCGAGTGCCGCCAGCCTTGCTTCGGTGATCTCCTCGCCGGCCTCGGCATAAATCTCGCCGGTTTCCTCGTTGACAAGATCGATCGCCATGTAGCGCCCGAGCAGGTCGGCGCGGCCAACAAGCACCTCGCGCGTTTTCTCGGCGATGCGCTTGGTCATCCGCGAAGTCAGCTTCGCATCGGCCTCCGCCACAACTTCGCCAGTGTCCGCGTCAATCATCGGCTCAAGCAGCTTCATGCCGCGGAAAGCGTCGGGATCGAACGGGCGTGCCCAGCCTTTCGCGGTTTTAGCGAAGACCACCTGCCCGTAGAAAAAGGACAGCATGTCTTCGGCGTCCATGCCGCGGATATCGAGACTCTCGACGTCGCCGCCCTCAGCGAGCTTGGCCGCACGGGCCTGCTCCGAACGGTCGTTCTCCAGGGCGTAAAGCAGCGTGGTCACCGGCAGCTTGCGCTTCCGATCGATCCGAACGTAGACGAGATCCTTGCTGTCGAACTCGAAATCCAGCCAAGACCCGCGATACGGGATCACGCGCGCGGCAAACAGGAACTTGCCCGACGAGTGGGTCTTGCCCTTGTCGTGGTCGAAGAACACGCCGGGCGAACGGTGCATCTGACTGACTATGACGCGCTCGGTTCCGTTGATGATAAAGGTGCCGTTGTCCGTCATAAGCGGCATGTCGCCCATGTAGACGGGCTGCTCCTTGATGTCGCGGATCGACCGCGAGCCGGTGTCCTCGTCGACGTCCCACACGATCAGACGCAGGATCACCTTCAGCGGCGCGGCGTAGGTCAACCCGCGCTGGATGCACTCCTCGACATCGTATTTCGGATCCTCGAGCTCGT
>CAXTWP010000087.1:0-9965 GCA_964247945.1 uncultured Acidobacteriaceae bacterium
CGGTTCGACACCTGCTATGTCAGCGCCGCGCAGCTTGGTCAAGAGGTTCATACGACCGTACGAAGCGTGGCCGGCGGAGAGGAAGTTGTTATCCGCAGCGCTTACCTGGTAGGCGCGGATGGCTCGCGAAGCAACGTGCGCAATACCATAGGGGCGACGATGCAGGGCCAACGTGGATTGGCACAGAACTACAACGTTCAGTTTCGCGCACCGGGGTTGGCCAACATGCATCCGCATGGGCGCGCGATCCAGTACTGGATCATCAACGGTGATTCGCCGTCCCTGATGGGGCCGATGGAGGGTCTCGATCTGTGGTACTTCATCGCGACGCGGATCGAAGGCAATGCGGAGGATATCGATCCGAAAGCGCTGATCCGGCGTGCGGCGAACCTGGATTTCGAGATGGAGATTCTGGGGACTTCACCTTGGGTGGCGCATAGCCTGATCGCGGATACATATTCCGAAGGCAGAATCTTTCTGGCGGGCGATGCATGCCACCTGCATCCTCCGTTTGGCGGTTTCGGCATGAACATGGGGATTGCGGATGGCGTCGATCTAGGCTGGAAGATAGCGGGCGTGCTACGCGGCTGGGCGGGCGCCGCGCTGCTCGACAGCTATGAGCAGGAGCGCAGACCGGTGCATCAATGGGTCATCGAAGAGGCTTTTGCAAACTACAGTATGCTGGGCAATCATCTTTCACTGCCGGGGCTGGAGACGCCGGGGCCTGTGGGCGACGCTACGAGGCGCGAGGCGGGCGATGTGATCTTCGCCGCCAAGCTGCGGGAATTCAGAACACTTGGCGTCGTGCTTGGATACTGGTACAGAGATTCGCCGGTGATCGTGGATGATGGTACCGAGCCACCGCCGGCGAATGGGATGGTGTATCGCCCGTCTGCCCACCCCGGATGTGTTGCTCCGCATCTTTGGCTTGAAGATGGTAGTTCGCTTTATGATCATTTTGGCCAGGGATATACGCTGCTGGCGACGGATGGCCGGGAGATCCGCGATCTGGCTTGGGTACAGTGTACCGCCGACGCGTTAGGTCTCCCGCTGAAAGTAATCGCGCCAAAGGATGGGCGGTTGGGACGCAGGTACATGGCGCACCTCGCGATTATCCGGCCGGATCAGCATGTGGCTTGGCGCGGCAACGAACTGCCCGAGGATGCTTCAACGTTGCTACGTCGGATATCGGGGAACTTGCAAGCTTGACGGCTGGACATGGGTTGACTTCAGCAGGTTTCCTTCCGCACTGTTCCGCAAACACGTTCATCCTTGCCAAATGTCAGACGTAAGAGTAGGAATCAAAACAAAACGATACCTCCGATATGGCCTACTTCACTTCGTTTGATTCATCCCAACCGCCCACCGTGCTGGGCACGTCCACGACCGGTGTCACCATTGTGACGACGCGCGCTTGACGGTGTCGATTATGGAGTGACGGCCAATCCCTTCTGCTCGGTGTCGTTTCATCCTTCGCTGTTTCTTTGGAGCATTGGCCCTTACATCAATAGGCTCCCCGGTGTTCCGCGAAACTGATAATTTTGCGATGAATGTAGTGGCCGATCATCCGATCGCGGCTTTGCTAAATCTTCTCAAGACAAGTTCGTTCAGCTTGACTTCACCCACAGATGAGCGACGTGCCGGTGCTGCAACGCACCACAGCCCCTCTAAGTGCAGTCGCCCAGTATGAGGCCGGGGATCATGTCTACGACGGAGCCGACTGTACGATCGGCGCGTCGTCAGCCAGAGCGTCGCTTCTTGTGCCCGACGTTGCAGGGCCCCTGCCGCTGGCTTGCGGCAAGAGAGCTTACGACGGAGTTTACAGGTTCGCATTAGACGCGTTGTCTAGAGTCTGTTCGCAAATCTTCCGGCTGAAGTTGCGGTCCAGGGTCCTCCAGGACATTTGCGTAAGTCTCCTGCCAAGGTCTGTCCTTCGCTCTTTCGGCCGCTCCGCTCAGAGCTCCAAGTAGTGGTTGAGGACCTTGTACATACCGCTTGCAATCATCGACCAACTGTTTGATTTAGTTGGCAAATATCAATGGCGCGGTCACCGTTGAGGTGGAACCGTCATGCTTATCTAAAGCGCGATCCTTCAGCGGAGTGCCTACCGGAAAACTTCTCTTCCAAAAACCTTGACAACTCTCCACGGCTTCCCGCAGTATACTCTCCGCGCTCACATATTAATGTACATGTTCACCAATTATGCGGGACGAATGATTCACGGCGTGTTTCATCACTGTAAGCAGCTCTCTTTCGAGGACCTTTTACGTTCATGTCAAATTTAGTCAGCCCTTCCATACACCGCCTCCTTTTCAGAAGACTGCTGCTTTGTATGTTGCTGTCTTGCCCGCTGTGCGTATGGTCACAGGGAACCTCCGCGACGGTGTCCGGTGTTGTCGCAGACGCGACCGGTGCCAAGGTGCCTTCGGCGATCGTAACGTTCACGGACGTAGGGACTGGCGCAGTCATAAAGTCAACCACAAACAGCGAGGGGCTGTATCGAATCAACGGTCTAGCGGCCGGCGTGTACAACGCCTCCGTCACCATGCAGGGATTCAAGACCCTCATCAAACAGGGGATCGAACTTCACCTGGAAGACCAGGTTTCGCTCGATTACACGCTCGAGGTTGGCGCCTCGACTGAGAGCGTGACCGTCACGTCGCAGGCAAGTGTCCTGGAAGCGGTCTCGCCTACGGTCAGCCAGGTCATTGAAGGCCGGCAGGTGGAGGACACACCGCTGAACGGTCGCAATACCTTCAACCTGATCGCGTTGACGCCGGGCGTGGTGGCGCAAGGTGGCACCCAGGGCGCGGCCAGCAATAATACCTCCGGCGGCGGTTTCACCAACGCAAACGCCTATGGGAATTACTCGATCGCCGGCGGACTTGCCGCGCAATCCGGCACGTACCTCGATGGCGCGCCGCTGAATGCCGAGGAAGGCAACATCGTCGCCTTCGTCGTCACACAGGATGCGGTGCAGGAATTCCGCGTCGAGTCGAGCGTGGTGAACCCGCAATATGGGTCTTTCGGCGGCGGCGTGGTCTCCTTCGGCACCAAGTCCGGCAGCAACAAGCTGCATGGCACGTTCTACGAGTACTTCCGCAACACAGTCTTCAACGCAAACAACTTCATCAACAATCTCAATGCGATTCCACGGCCACAGTTCAACCAGAATCAATTCGGCGCGACGGTTGGCGGAGCGATCAAGAAGGACAAGCTGTTTTTCTTTGCTGCTTATGAGGGCTACCGCCTGGCGCAAGGTGTCGTGAATGCGGGCCGTGTACCGACGCCGGCCGAGTTGAGCGGTGACTTCACCGCGGATCCTAAAATTATCAACCCCATCCCGACGCTCATCCCGGTCCCTCACGGGCTGCCAGTTGCCGCGTACAGGCAGGTACAGTGCGGGGGCGTGCTGAACAAATTCTGCGTCGGCGCGGCCGTGAACGCGGGCGATGCGGTGGCCGACCCTACAGCCATCTATCTGGGTAATACTCTGCACTATTTCCCCGCTCCAAATTCGTTCACAGGGAACCCGGCGATCAATTACACGGCCAACGGAAGGGCCTACGCGTACACGAATCAGGAGACCTTCCGGATCGATGACGCTCTCAATCCGAAAAACAAGCTGTTTGCGCGGTGGACGCGCCACGATCGCACCCAGGCACCCACGCAATTCTTCAACAATCCGATTGGTCCGCAATCGTATACCGGCGTCGGCGGTACGACGTCGCAGTATGTTCTCGGCAACACTACCACGCTGAGCCAGAGCTCGGTGCTTGATGTGCGAGCCTCGTTCCTGCGCTACTTTAGCTATCTGCATCCAGCGAACATGAACGTCAATCAGGCTACGTTTGACAATGGTGACACGGCCGGCTTTTATGCACAGATTGCCCCGCAAATTCCGAAGTTCTTTCCCGATATCAACATCACCAACAACGCTCCGTTTCCTGACTCCGGATTGGACCAGACCGCATTCCAACCATTGAATCTGTATACCGTTTCGGGTGTCTACTCTAAGCAGGCCGGCAAGCACTCGCTCAGTTTCGGTGGCGAGTTCCGGCAGGGAGAGGAATACTTCAACAACCAGCCCTTTTCCGCCGGCGGTTACGTCTTTGCGGGAACTCAGACCGCTTGCATTCCAGGAGGTTCTGGATCCGCTACCTTCAACGATGCCGCGCATCCCATTTCTGCCAAAACCTGTCCAGGGGCTCCTGTTATTCCAGCTTCGGGCGTAACGCCGGTTGCGGACTTTGTTTCGGGCCAGTTTGCCGCTTCGCCTACCGGTTTCACAACCATCGGCACTCCTAGTGTGTTGACGCATTACGCCGGTCTGTTCGGCAATGATTCCTTCGCGCTCTCGCCGAAGTTCACACTGACCCTTGGCGTGCGCTACGAGTTGCCGGGTAGCTTCTATGTGAAGAATGACAACAACGCGGTACTGCTGCCGCAACAGGCCAATCCGCTGGTGTTGGTAAACTCTTCCGCATACTCCGGACGCGGCGACCTACAGGCGCACCATAACCTATTTTCGCCGCGGGTGGGGTTCTCGTTTGCGCCTTATGAGGGTACGACCGTGCGCGCGGGCTATAGCCTCGCGTACTTGCCGCAGGATACGGCCTTCCCAGCCGAGCCGGCATACTCCTCGCTGAACGGACCCGAGACCTACGTCAACCCGTCCTACCTGCTCTGCGCCCCGCTCGGCTTGACGAGCACGAGCACGACGACCGGCAACGTCTGCACATCGCCGGGCACAGTCGCGGCGGCGAAGGTCATCCAGCCGCTCACGCGCGCAGCTTATGCGGCGAACCCGACCCTGTTCTACGGTCAGCCGATCGAGGGACGTGAGCCGTTCGGAAAGTTCCCCGCGATGAACCAGTGGAACTTGAATGTGCAACAGGCTTTCGGCCCCAGTACGGTCCTGCAGCTTGCGTATCTCGGCGCTCGCGGCACGCATTTACCCATTTCCGGAACGTTCAATATCAACCAACTGCCCGACACTGCAATCATCGGCGCGGGACCGGCGACGCAGGCGCAACGTCCCTACCCCCTCTTCCAAAACGTAGTAGCCACGGCTCCTTTCATCGGCGACACCAACTACAACTCGGCGCAGGTTACCGTGACCAAGCGCTTCAAGAGCGGTGGAACTCTGCTGGGTAATTACAGCTGGTCGAAGTTCCTGGGAGATGCCGAGTCGAGCAATCCGCAGGTGGAGAGCCACGTGCAAGGCGTCATCCAGGACTATAACAACCTGCGCGCGGAGCGGTCCTATCTCAGCTTTGATGTGCCGCAACGATTGGTGATCAGCTATATCGTTGACCTGCCGTTCGGCGCGGGCAAGCACTTTCTTGGCAACGCCTCGCCGGCACTCAACGCTGCAATCGGCGGCTGGAGCGCATCCGGAATCAACAGCTTCCAGAGCGGATTCCCACTTGCTATACAAGCCTCGCCAACGCCCGTCTCCGCCGCTTACGGCGGCGGCACACCGCGCCCAAATGTCATTTCAGGCTGTCAGCAGCGCAATTCGATCGGATACGTAGCGGCGGCACAGCAAGGTAAGTCGATCATTAACTCCGCCTGCTTCGTCGCGCCCGCCCCGCCCGCGGGTGCAACACCATTCGCCGCGCTGTACGAGGGGAATCAGCCGCGTACGAGCGGTATCCTGCGGACCCAGGGAACTGACAATTGGGATTTCTCCCTGGGCAAGAGCACGCTGATACACGACGGGGTCAGCCTGGTGTTCCGGGCTGAGTCGTTCAACGTGTTCAACCGCGTACAGTTTGGCGACCCGGGTTTGACCCTCGCAAGCAGTTCCTTCGGCCTGCTGACAACCCAAGCCAACTTGCCTCGCTCGTTCCAGTTCTCGCTCCGTGCCAATTATTAGCCCGAGCGTTTTTATTCTTATCAGAATGGGATAGTCAACGCTCTCGTGCCGAGAGTAATATGAACAAGTTCGTAAAGGAGATAATTCCATGTCGACCGCAGTAGCGCCCTTTGTCCGTGAACTTGCCCACCACCAGGCTCCCGCCAAGGGACCTGCGCTTTTGACGCCTGTCGTGCAGACCGGCGCCGTCGACGTAAGCGACATCGCCGGCCTTGATTCAACCAGGCTTCGCGAGACGTTGGTCGAGCGCGCGAACGCGCTCCGGCCTCTGCTTGAAGCGAACGCCTCCGAAACCGAAGGGAACCGTCGCGTCGTGGAAGAAAACATCTCTGCGATTCGTGAGGCAGGCTTGTTCAAAATCATGGTGCCGCGCCGCTTTGGTGGCCTCGAGACTGACATCCGCACAAAGATGGAGGTCTCCGCCGCGCTCGCCCGGGGTTGCGGTTCCACGGCATGGGCGACCACCCTGATGAATGTCTGCTCCTACTTCGCAGGCTTGTCCTCGGCTGAGTGTCAGAACGACATCTGGGGTGTGAATCCTGAAGCTCGCATCGCCGGTGTCTTCGCTCCGCTGGCCACGACCAGGCGGGTCGAGGGCGGCCTCGTCGTCAACGGTAAGTGGCCATGGTCGAGCGGCTGCCTGCACTCGGACTGGGCGATGATGGGAGTCCCCGTGGTCAATGAGGCGGGCGAGATGATCGATCAGGGGCTGGCTTTTATGCCTATGTCCGAATGCACGATTGAGGATACCTGGTATGTCGCCGGCATGAAGGGATCGGGCAGTAACACCATAGTTGCCACGGATGTCTTTGTGCCCGACCATCGCATCATGTCGGTCTCGGCTTGCATGCAGGGTACGCCGCCCACGCCTTTTAAGGATGAGGTGCTGTATCGCTGCGCCTTCATCCCCGTAGCCGCGCTGATCCTTGCCGGTCCGATGATGGGCCTGTGCAAGCGGGCACTCGAATTCGTGATCGAGAAGGCGCCGAAGCGAAGCATCTCCTACACGTTCTATAAGACGCAAGTGGAGTCGCCGAGCTTCCAGCTTTCGCTGGCCAAAGCGGCTATGCTGGTGGATACCGTCTGGCTGCACGCGCTGCGCGCCGCTGATGATATCTGGACTGCGGCGTCGGCGAATCGCTTCCCCAGCTACACGGAGCGTGCTCGCGTCCGTATGGATACAGGCTACGCAGCCGCGACCGCCCGTGAAGCGATGGATATCCTGCTCTCAGCGCACGGCGCATCGTCGTTCGCCGAGGTTAGCCCTCTACAGCGCATGTGGAGGGATCTTGAGACCTGCTCGCGTCATGCCGTGGTCTCACCGGAGATCTCCAGCGAGGTGTATGGGAAGGCTCTGCTCGGTATCGAAGGTGGCGTAACCGCCTTGGTGTAGGTTACCGGTACAGCGCTCCGGCCAGATAAGAGGAGCACGGCATCTGAGAAGGTGCTGTGCTCGTTCCGTCTACCGGCTTGGTCTACCGTTTCAGAGTCAACAAGAGGACGCGAAAAAGAAACACGGAGGAACTCCAACATGCGTGCCCTGCCGGTCGGCACGCAACCTGGTTGGTTGCCGCCGGGAATTGTTCGCGATTATTTTTTCAACAATTTCTGACCAGGTAACCGGAAGAAGTGGCAAATAAACCTTCCTAAGCTGATAGTCGGCAACATTTCCTTAGTCGGTGCGCGTACACACACCAATAGTGGGTGAGTGACTGACCGCGCGCTTGGCTAAGCCCGCGTTCCGCTCGAGGTGCGCTCTTGCCAAAGTCAGTGGCGTAGGCTCCAAGCTCGATCATCGTGACCTTAATGCCGAAATGGGCGATCTCCTCAAGGGCATCGGTGTGGGCCCGAGACTACGTGTCACTCCGAGGACGTGCCCGCTCCTTTGTTGCCTGAGCAGCGGCAGAGCTGCTCTCAGAATGCGAACGACGCCGAAGTAATTTGCCTCGAACACATCCTGTGTCTGCTCATCAGTGGCTCCTTCAGCCGTCGCGATCAGGCTGTATCGGCATTAGTTATAAGCACATCCAGGCAGCCGCAATGTCACTAACCGATCACGCTGGATGTGGATGGCCTGAGCGAAATAACGGCAGCCCTTTACAGGCTAGCCCCTCCAAGCAGCCGACATGTAGATACGCCCATAACAGCGCTCAACCTTCTCGATGATCTGGTCCAGGCGATGACCGATGTGCTCGCTCATCAGACGCACGCTTTCTTCCGTGTTACGTTCCCGAAGCGTGCGTACAATTGCCATGTGCTGCGTCTGGGTCTCCGGGCGGCGCCCGTTCATGTCCATCCAGCGGACATAGTGGATGCGATCGTTTACATTCTGCAAGCTGGTACGCATCTGCAAGTTTCCCGTCAAGAAAACGAGACGCTCACCAAATTGCTCATCAAGCGCGATCGCCTGTTCCGGTGTGCGCTCCGGCTGTTCTTCCGCGCTGTTGCCCGCGAATCGCTCCAGTTCCTGAAGGGCTTCATCGCTGGCACGCTCGACGGCTAAACGAATCGCCGCCATTTCCATCTGTTGGCGAAATTCATACAGATCAAAGATCTCCTAAACATGCAGCGGCTTGCGAGAAAAACCGTGGTTGGCGGAAAACGTAAGGAAACCTTCGGCACTCAAGCGGTTGAGCGCTTCGCGCAATGGGGTGCGGCTTACACCTAGTTCCTTGGCAAGAATGGCCTCGTTCAGGCGTTCGCCCGGAAGTAGTTGGAAAGTAATCGCCATCGTGCGCAGCTCTCGATGAACGCGATCCACAATACTCTGCGAGTCGTCTCGCGCTATTGCTTTGGCGGGCGCCTTCTTAGCGGTGCGTCTTGTCGCGATGCCATGAATCACAACCATCGTGTTAGTTCCACTCCCAACCTGACAGTAGATCGCGCTCAACCTTCTTCTCGTACCATCTTGAGCATAATGCACTACTGTATTTACGATTGCGTAAATTATTCCGGCATTTAAGCCTTGGTCGTTGAGCAAAGCTGCGCAAAGCTAACGAATAAGTGTTTGGGTGCAAGACTCACTTTGCGATGCCCATATGGGCGGCGTATTCTTGATCGTAAAGGCTGGTCCGCAAGCCGCGTCATCGGCGAAGTATTAGAATTCGCATACCGATCCGTAATGCGCAAAGGGTCGCAATAACGGCATGTGGATCTCTGAGAGAGCTCACAGGTCCAAGCAATCGTCCCTGCTCCGACGATCTGCCGGAGCACTTCCTATAAAGCTGAAAGCCGCGCCTTTGAGGGCCTGTCTCAACACAGCATCAGTCAGATGTTGATGGCGTTGCGGGTGAAGGCCCCATCAATTAAGCGCACGATGCCCAGGGGATTCTGGTCACGGAGAGCCTCCGGTAAGGTCGATTGAGGAAAGTCTTGATAGCAGCGCGGGCGCACGAATCGCAGTATGGCTTGTGCTCCTACGCTGGTAAACCGGCTGTCAGAAGGCGCCGGATAGGGGCCGCCGTGGACCATGGCCTGCGAGACTTCGACACCGGTGGGAAAGCCGTTAAACAGCAGACGGCCGACTTTGCGTTCGAGGATGGCGACGAGTTCCTGATTGGCGGCGAGGTCGGCTTCAGTTCCCATGATGGTGGCGGTAAGGTGTCCTTCGAGCGCTTCGGCGGCGGCCATCATTTCGTCGCGGGAGTTCCACATAACGAGGAGGGTGGTGGGGCCGAAGATCTCCTCCTGCAGGTGCGGGTTCTGCCGGAAGGCGGAAACGGAAGTTTCGAAGAGGACCGCGTGGGTTTGGGGTGACGCGACGTTAATAGCCGCCGTGCTGCGCAGGCCGGCGGCGCAGCGTTCGTTAACGCCGTCGTGGTAGGCGTCTGCGATGCCGCGGGTCAGCATGGTGAAGCTCGTGCTCGCACCGGTTGCGGCTTCCAGTTCGTTGCGGAAGGATCGTGAGCCTTGGGTCTCAGGAAGGAACACGAGGCCGGGCTTGGTGCAGAACTGGCCGGCTCCGAGAGTGAAGGAACCGTGGAGGCCCGGGGCCTTTGCGCGCGGATCGGATGCAAGAGCACCGGGTAGGACGAACAGCGGGTTGGCGCTCGACATCTCGGTGAAACAGGGGATGGGGTTGGGG
>CAXTWP010000088.1:0-249 GCA_964247945.1 uncultured Acidobacteriaceae bacterium
CACAAAGACCTTTCCGTCCGCCACTACGGGAACGGCGAATTTAGTTGGAGGCCCTGCTGTATCGCGGAGCGGGTTCTGGTCGCTGCTGTACAGAAGCGTGCCTACATTAGTTGCGTCGAAGGCGTACAAGATTGCAGGTCCGCCGATGTAGAAGGCGTCGGAACGGATGGCCCAGACGATGCCGCTGCCGGTGCCGTTGGAGCTGACGACAGGGCTGCTGCCCGGATAGCCCGCGCCGAGAACGGTCTG
>CAXTWP010000088.1:265-9904 GCA_964247945.1 uncultured Acidobacteriaceae bacterium
CATTGCTCAAGCTGTACTGCAACATGGGACCGTTAATGCCCCAGAAATAGACGTTGCCGTTCCAATAGGCCGGGGTACTCCAAAGGCCGTTCATCTGGCCGCCGATCTCCTGAACGACGTGATTGGTTGTGGGGTCGAATCCGCCCAGGTTGTCGCGGTCGAGTAGTTCGATGCGCCCGTTTTTGCCGACCTGGACCATCTCGTGTGGGTGTGCCCCGGGTTGGTCGGGGAGCAACAGAACGCCTCCGGAGCTTTGGTCCGCGTCCTCGGAGGTCAACAGCTGGGTATCGAACGGCGTCCATTGGTCGGCCAGTTGCAATCCGTTGCTGACATCGAGCCGCTCCACGGCATTGCCGTAATCGCCGGTGTTGGTGTCACCGTTTCCATTGGAAAAGAAGACGCGCCCGCCGGTCGTGAGCGTATCGGCGGCCAGGCCGGCACCGGACTCCCAGATACCGACCTCCCGGCCATTCGGGCTGGTGTTGTAGACGCCTGTCTGCTGAAGGGAGTTCTCGTCGTAGGCTAGAACCCAGCCGTGATAGTGACCGTTGTCGCCATGCGAGGCGAACGCCATGTATACCTGTCCATTGAGGAGGAGCAATCCCGGGCGGCCGAGCTGCCATCGCGGATCAAAGAAGACGACGCCGTTCACGGAGCCGTCTCCGGTGCCCGGCACCGACGCCTGGATTTGCACCGGGCTGTTGGGTTGTTCATTGCCTGTCGTGAGATCAAGCGCATGCAGCCGCTGGACGTAGCCGCCGTTTTCCTTACTCTTGGCGACGACATAGAGGGTGTCGGTCGCGGGGTCGATGACAGGCGTAGCGGTAATGCCTACCTCCGGGACTATGTCGTTGGTGCCTACGTCCAGGCTCGGAACGCTGGTCGCTCCGCCGGCTGCGCCATGCGCGGAGTCGACCAGGCTGACCTTCCAGAGCTGCCGGTTATGGTCGACGTCGAAGGCATAGACGCTTTCGTGCTCGGTCGCGATGAACACCACGTTGCGGGCGGTGCCGGCGATGTTGATCCCGGAGAGGTACAGAGGTTGTGCGTAGACAAACCCATCCACCGGGAAGGAGGCGAGCTTTCCGAACGTGGCGGAGTTTACATTTTTGGGCGTCAGCTGGGTCTCGGTGAGGTCCTGGCCTGTGCGGTAGTTGTCGTAACGCCATGTCGTGACGCGCGTGGCAGCCGTTGCTGAAGCTGCCAAAAGGAAGACCGTAGCGGCGGAGAGCAAAGCATTTGTTTTCACCTATTCCATATCGGGAATGGAACGAGAAACAAGGTGAGTTGATCGATCACACCGTTATTACCGGAGTTTGTCTCTCTTATTTTTTACTTACACCGGGAAGATCTTGTTCAGGTTTTCGTCTGCGTTCTTAAGACTTCCTCATGCAGATTGAACGGCTGATCGCCGGTTTGGATCAGGCGCTCATCCCAGAACCAACCGACAACGGGTGCCGAACTATCGTTCAGCCCGTGAAGGCGTGATTGGCGAGGGAGAGCGGCGGAAGAACCAGTCCGCCAGCTTTGCAGGCCAGCGGGGATCCATGCAGGGGCGCTCGATGAGCTTGAAGTACAGCGTACCCACGGCAAGGATGCCGCTAAAGCAGAGCATATAGATAAAGATGGATTGGAAAGCGAACGGCCAGGACGAAAGGTCCATTCGCGCAAGCAGCATGTGGACGGCGGAGAGCACCACGGTATGGGTGAGATAGATGCTGTAACACATGCCGCCGATGATGCTGACGGCGGGGAACGAGAAGAAGCCGCGGACGATGCGGCCGAAGAAGCCCGCCATATAGAGACATACGGTTACGAAGGGAAGAAGGACGGTGTAGAGGGGGGTCCCGCTCAGGAGTATCCAGAAAAGGGCGGCGAAGCCAAGGAGGTCCCAGAGCAGGGGCGAGAGCGAGAGATGACTCTTGGTCAGGTAAAGATCGCAGAGTAGAAAACCGGCGGCGAAGTACTGAAAGAAGTAAAGCAGGGTAAGCGCGGCGCGCCCGAAGGGATCGAGGAAGACGAGGGAACCGAGTCCGGACAAGAGCATGGCCGCGATGATGACGGCTCGGCGAAGAAGGGTGGAGCGGATCAGGAAGACGGCCGTCAGCAGCGGCGCGAGGATGTAGAACTGGATCTCGACCTCAAGCGACCAGGCCGGGGGATTGATGGTGGAGAAGGTGGCGAACGCGAGGTTGTGAACGTAAAAGAGCGAGGCCAGTAAATGGATGCACACGATTTTGGCGGAGCCGCTTTTATAGAGAAGGATGGCTGGGGTGCGAAGGAGCATGGCCAGCACATATGGCGGTTCAAGCCGGGTGATGCGGCGCTTGAAGTAGCTGCCGAGCGCGACGGGCGCGCCGTCCTGCAGGTGTTGTCGGGCGAAGGGGAGAGCGAGGATAAAGCCGCTGATGGTGAAGAACAGGTACACGCCGTGGCGGCCGTCGAGGAAGGCACGGACAAAGAGAGCGCCGAGCATTGTCTTTGCGTAAAGCGGAGCGCACTGGATGAAGATGTGGGAGATGATGACGATGATGATGGCGAGAAAGCGGAAGCCGTCGATTTCGGGAATGAACCGATTGCTGGTAATGATCCTTCGGAGGTGAAGGCGGGAGAGCCAGCCCGGCGGGGTGGTCGCGGTCGCTTGAGCCATGCCTCTCGATTATAGGTGGCGGCTCGGCCCTAGGGATGGGCCAGGCGCTCAGCGAGGCGAAGAGCCAGGGCCATGAGGGTGAAAGTGGGATTGGAGCTGCCGCCGGCGGGGAAGGTACCGCAGCCGGCCACGAAAAGATTGTCGACGCCGTGCAGACGGAGGTCGGGGTCGACGACGCTGGTCGCGGGATTCGTTCCCATGATCGTGCCTCCCATCGGGTGGTACGTATCGGTGATGCCGTCGAGGGGCGCTTCGGGGTCGGAGGCATTGAGTTCGGCGGGCCAATGGATAGGAGGTACTCCCATTTTTAGAAGATGGTCCCGCAGGAAGAGGGCGAAGGTGGAAAGAGAGCGGCGTTCTTCGCCGGAGACACGCCAGTCGATGATGGCGCGGGGTTGACCGAGCGGGTCGAGATCGTCGCTGAGGCGGACGCGGTTTTCGGCCCTGGCGGGTTGCTCGGAGTCGATGCGAAGGGTGACCGAGGCAGCTCGGGAGACGAAGCGCCGCTGGTTATAGTGAGCGTCATAGGCGAGCCGGACGATGTCGACCGAAGCGGCGGGAAGCCTGGTCAGGCTGTCGGCCAGAGCGGCGCGGAGCTTTCCCCGTTGCAGGGATTGCAGGAGGGACCGGACGACGGCCGCGCCGGAGTCTGCGGGCTCCTCGATGCTGAGGTGGGCCATGACGTTGAGCAGACCGAGGCGGCGGCGCAGGGCGGGCGAGGCTTCGAGCTTTGCGGTATGCGTGACACCGTCCTCATCGAGCACGGGGGCAAACCATTGAAGCAGTGCGGCGCGAGCCGGACCGGTGAGCAGGGCGGCGGGATAGCTGAGGTGATCGTGGAAGCCACGGCCTACCTGGTCGTGGTCGTTGCCGACGCCCGCGGCGGCGACACTGCGCGAGGCCAGCAGCAGGCGGCTACTCTCAATTGTGCCCGCTGCGAGGATGTATCGGTCCGCCTGAAAGCGGAAGGTCTGGCCGTGATAGTTGCCGACCAGGACGGCTGAGAGGCGGGAGCCGTCCGGGGCGAGCAGCAGTTCGGTGGCGTTGGCGTGGAAGAAGACCGTGACCTTGGGGGAGGCGAGGGCGTGCTTGCCGAGCGTTTGGGCGAGGTTGCGCCGGGCGAAGGGTGCCCATTTTGAGGCGCGGAGCGCGATGTCGGGATCGCTGAGCAGCGCCGGGGGCAGCGTACGGCCGATGAAGCGGAAGAGGTCTGCGGTGAAGGGCAAATGACCCGCGCCGAGGAGGTCTTCGACCCGGGTGTAGAAGGGGCTCAGACCGCTGCGCCACAGGGGCCAAGGCGCGGAGGGGACGCAGGGAGGCGGGCTGAAGACATCGTCGGGATACGGAAGTAGCTGACCGCCCCACTGGGTGGAGGACCCGCCGAAGGTACGGAAGCGGCCCTGAGTTGCCCCGGTGTGCAGGGCATCCGCCATGTCTGCCAGGTAGATGGCCTGGCTGCGCTCTTCCGGGATCGGGCCGCCGGCTTCGAGGAGGTGGACGTCCATGCCGGAGTCGGCGAGGGTGGTGGCGAGCACGAGGCCGGCGATGCCTGCGCCGACGATGCAGACCTGGGAGCGGAAGGGCTCAGGACGGCTGGGAGTGACCGGCTCCAGGTCAAGTTCCAGGTCAACTTGCATAGGTGAAGGGTACACCGGGCTCAACGTATGATGGTTGGTCTGGAGGGTCGATGGCGAAGACGCAGTCGGTGATGGTCCAATTGGGCACGGTGGCTCCGGCGTTTGAACTGCCGGACGTGGTGAGCGGGCGAGCGATGGGGCGGGACGATGTGGTGGCGCTGGCTTGGGGAGAGGATGCCTCGGAGGGCGCGATCCGCGAGGGTTTGAACGCGACCGGCGAGGGACGACGCGGGCTGCTGGTGATGTTTCTCTCGGTCCACTGCCCGTATGTACAACATGTGGAAGAGGAATTGGCGCGCCTCGGCAGGGACTATGAGGGAAAGATTGCGATGGCGGCGATCTCGGCGAACGACGCGCAGGCTTACCCGGAGGACGGCCCCGAGGAGATGAAGCGGCAGGCCGAACGGCTGGGGTTTCGGTTTCCTTACCTCTATGACGAGACTCAGGAGGTAGCGCGGCAGTATGAGGCGGCGTGTACGCCTGACTTTTTTCTGTTCGACCGGGATATGAAGCTGGTGTATCGAGGACAGCTGGATGGAAGCCGGCCGCGGCGTGGCGACGGGGGTAACGACCTCCCCGTGACGGGTGAAGACTTGCGGACGGCGATGGATGCGGTGATTGCGGGCAAGCGGCCCGACCCGAACCAGCGGCAGAGCGTCGGGTGCAACATCAAGTGGCGGAGCTAAGGGCGAATGCGATGAAGACCGATCTGGTGCTGGATGCATTGAAGGCGGGGATTGCGCGCTTCCAGACGGAGGTGTACCCCGGCATGCGGGAGACGTATCAGACTGCGGCGTCGACGCCGCAGCGGCCAAAGACACTGATCATCACCTGCGCGGACTCCCGCATCGACGTGGAAGGGATTACGAGCAGCGGACCGGGGGAGCTGTTTACGACGCGGAACATCGGGAACATGGTGCCGGCGTACCCGGCGATGCTGGGAGGGGTAAGCGCGGTGATCGAGTATGCCGTGAGCGCGCTGCAGGTGAAGCATGTTGTGGTGTGCGGCCATACCGACTGCGGCGCGATGAAGGCGTTGATGCAGCCGGAGAGTGTGGCTCAGATGCCGGCGGTACAATCCTGGCTCACGAACGCGGACGCAGCCCTGAGCGTGACGTCATCGTTGGTCGACATGGGCCGACGAGAGGAGTTTCTGCGAAAGCTGACAGAGCAGAACGTGCTGCTGCAGATGCAACATCTACAGACTCACCCTTCGGTGGCGGGAGCGATGGCGAGGGGCGAACTGACGATCTCGGGCTGGGTGTACGAGATTGCTACGGGGGGGATACGGATCTCGGAGGACAAAGGCCAGTCCTTTCATGCTGTTGAAGCCGGCGGTGTCTCCGCGACTTGAGATGTCGCGTGAAGGAACCCGATGGTGAACGCAGAACCCCGGCCACAGTGGCCGGGGTTCTGCGTTCATGATGAGGGGCGAACTAGGTGGTCGCACCCGCTACGGTGGCGTCGGAGCCATGCTGCTTGACCATTTTGTTGTAGAGGCCGAGGATCAAAAAGGGCGCGGCCCATTGGCCGACAAAGAGCGAGAGGTCTTTCTTTCCGGCGATTTGGAAGCCGACGGAGACACCCATGGAGGCCAGAGCGGCGGCCAGGTAGGCGCTTGAGGGAATCTGGGAGGTATATTTTTCAATCGAAGCGGAAACCTGGTCTTCCTGAGCTTCGCCTGGTGCCACGCGGTAGTCGGTCATCTGAAAATCTCCTTATGCGGCTCGGCCGCTGTACTGATAGTGATGCAAAATAAAGCACCGACGTGTTGGTTTGCGGAAGAATTTTACGGCGTCCAAGTTGCGCGGGCTTTTGTTGCTATTCTGCGGGAGAAGGCGGCAGAGCGTGAGCCGTATGGGTAGCTACGGGGATGTTCTTCGTACAGGTCTGCCGGTCGCAGAGCCCGAGTGCGCCCGGGCCGAACGGGGATGGATCGATGCCGGTCGTGAACCCGGCATAACTCGGGAGCGAACAGCACCCTGTTCGTGTCTCCGGCGGCCTGATGGCGGGCAACATCCTCCACAAAGTGGTGCCGGTGTATCCGCCAGTGCCTAAGGACGTTAATGTGAGCGGAGCGGTCGTAATGTCGGTGCTGATTGACCGCGAGGGCAAGGTGGCCAAGGCAACGGTTATCTCGGAGCCGGAGGCGCTTCGGGAGAGTACGCTCAACGCCGCAAAGCAATGGACGTACAAACCGTTTTTGCTGAACGGCCAGCCTGTCTACGTGCAGACTACGGTAACGATCAACGTGGCCTTCGGCGCGGGTTCCTGAAGGGTGCGGTAGGATGCGAGGATGGCGCAAGCGAGAGCGATGGTGCTGATCGGGTCGGCACTGGCTGTATGTGCGGGCTGCGCGAAGCCGCCGCAAGCTCCGCCGAACTATGTTGTCCCGATCATCGGGTTGCCGCCCATTCCGATCGACGAGACGCGACCGGGGATCGATGTGCGGCCTATCCCCACCGCGGAGACGATGGCCGCGACCGAGCATGTTGTTTCCGTGGCTCCGGAGGTGCAGGCGGCGCTGCTTGAGCGGCGTCCTGTCCGGCTGGGCTATCCACCGGAGGCGCTGCAGCGCAAGCTCTCGGGGTATGTGCGGTTCCGTGTGGTGATTGGGCGCGGTGGGACCGTGGAGGGGCTGACGCTCGTCGAGACGACGAACATCCTGTTCGTCCGGCCGGCGACGGCGTCGGTCGAGACGTGGCAGTACCGCCCATATCTGCTGAACGGGAGGCCGGTGGCGGTGGACACGTTTGTGCGGGTGGATTTCGAGGTGCCGGAGTAGAAGCTGAAACAGCCGCTTGACGGTGTGGAGGCTGAAACGCAGATTCCCTTCGGGAATGACAAACAAGAAAACAAGTGCGTCTCTCTACCGATAGCGACTTTGCTCTAAACAGCCGCGAACGCGGTGCGTCCCTGCCCTTGCTGGATGTGGGTGATCTGTCCGTCGCGCATATGGAGGATGCGGTCGGCGATCTGGGCGGCCTCGGGGTTGTGGGTGATCATCAGGACGGTCTGATTGAGCTCGCGGCTGGAGGTGCGGAGCATCTCGAGCACGGCGTCGGAGTTCCTGGTGTCGAGATTGCCGGTGGGTTCGTCGGCGAGAACGATGGCGGGGCGGCTGATGAGGGCGCGGGCGATGGCGACGCGCTGCTGCTCACCGCCGGAGAGCTCGTTGGGGCGGTGATCGAGCCGACCGCGGATGCCGAGCAGGTCCGAGAGATGATCGAGCAGGGCGTGGTCGAGCGGCTTTTTTGGCGATGCGCCGAGAGTGGCGATGTCGTGGGCGATCTCGATGTTGCCCATCGCAGTGAGCGTCGGCAGCAGGTTGAACCGTTGAAAGACGAAGCCGATGCGGGAGCGGCGCATTCGTGTGCGTTCGGCGTCGGAGAGCCTGGCGAAGTCGGTGCCGTCGATGGTCACGGAGCCGGTGGTGGCGCTGGTGAGGCCGCCGAGAAGATAAAAGAGGGTGGATTTGCCGGAGCCCGAGGGACCGACGATGGCAACGAACTCGCCGGGATCGACGGAGAAGTTGACGCTGTGGAGGGCGGTTACATCGAGCTTGCCGGAACGATAGGTCTTGCCGAGGTTCTGAGCGAGGATGATCGGGGACATGGGGTCGTGATCCAGTTTACAGCCAGTGGGTTTTGCCGCGTTCGGCCGATCGCGAGTGCGAAGATGGAGTATGGATGCATGGGGGTACCTGGCGCTCGGGCTGGAGCTGTGGACGGCGGTGGGATTGCTGGGTTTGGCCGTGTCGCTGACACGGCGGGAGCGGCGGAAAGCGGTCCAGGGAGTAGCGTCACTGCTGGGGGTGTGGGCGATCTATCTGGCGGTTCTGCTGGCCGTGTCGGCGCGGCAGCCGGAGCGGCGGGTGGAGCTGGGCAAGCCGGAGTGCTTTGGGTCGATGTGCTTTACGGTGGAGCGAGTGGACGAGGTGCCGGCGTTTTCGGCTTCAAACCAGGTTCGGGAGATTGAGCAGCGGCTGCTGCGGGTGACGGTGCGGGTGGAGAATCGCGGCAAGGCTGCCGCGAGGGAAGAAGTCGGCGCGTACCTGCGCGACAGCTACGGGCGGGTATGGCTGGAATCGGCGGCGGTGTCCGGCAATCCGCTGGATGGTCCGGTGGCGGCCGGTGGCGTGGTGATCAGCGAACCGATCTTTCGCCTTGCGCCCGATGCGAGCGGGATGGACATGGTGTTGGCGCATGGCCGATATTCGCGGCATCGGCTCATCGTTGGGGACGCGGAGAGCTTTGGGCATCGGCCGACCGTGATGGCGCTTAGCCGGTGACGGAGCTCTCGAAATCGATCTCGATCGGCTCAACCAGGGGCATCAGCCAGGCGAGAAGCGCTTGATGAACCGGGTGCCCGGCATAGGCGTCGAAAGCGGCTTTGTCCGTGAACTTCATCACGCCCGCAAACTGATAGCCTTGCGCGCGCGGTGAGAAGTTGATGCCCGCATGCGTCTCCAGGAGGCCGGGAATCTGCCCTTGCAGGGCGAGGATGGCAGCGTGCGCTTTGGTCTTCTGATCTTCAGTGACGGCGGGGGTCCAGCGGAAGGCAAACGCATGGAGGATCATGTTGCCCAGTGTAGAGGACGCCCATGCCGGCGGCAAAGGGACTTACGCCAGGCCGACGCCGGTCATGAGGAGCGAATGCAGGGTAACGTCTTCAAGGAAGTTGATCTCCAGGCGGATGGAGACGACGTCGTTGAAGCGGTTGCAAAGATTGTTGTGGCAGGTCCAAAGATCGGTCATGATGTGATGGGCGGAGCGGGTGAGCTCGAGGCCGGTCGCGATAAGGGCGGTGTAGAGGTCGAGGACGGCACCGAGCTGGATCTCAAAGTGCAGCTCGGTCCTGGTGGCGGTGATGCTGTTTCGATCCGTGATCCAGGCGCCGGAGTCGGTCAGCGAATCGGTAAGCGAGAGCAGGATCTGGAAACGGTCATTGTAGCTATATCCATGTAAGTCAAGCTGCTGCATGGTTTTTGTCTCCTTCGCAGAGTCTTGCTGCGCTGATACGTTCATCGGAACGCGAGGGAGCGCCGTGCTGTCCGTGGGGAACCAAGGGTCATGTGACGGAGACATTAAGGTGAGGAAAGTTACATGAGGAGATAATTAGGAAGATTAGAGGGCGGGCATGGTGATCGGCATTGGGACAGACCTGATTGAGATCGCGCGGGTGCGGGCGAGTATCGAACGGTTTGGGGAGCAGTTTCTGCGACGGGTGTTTACGGCGGGCGAGATCGCTTACTGCCAAGGGAAGCGGCGGGGCGCGGCGGAGAGCTTCGCGGCGCGGTTTGCCGCCAAGGAAGCGGGGGCGAAGGCGCTGGGGACCGGGATCAGCAGGGGC